>JAEYOU010000129.1 GCA_023411405.1 Pseudomonadota bacterium
ACGTGCTCCCAGAGCACCGGGTACCGGAGCGCGCGGATCCCGAGGCCGGCGATCCGGTCGAGGTCGTCCTCCGCCCGGGCGAAGTGCCCGGTCCGCGCGAGCTGGTCGAACCAGCGGTCTCCGACTCGGTTGACCGTGCACTCGAGCCCGGCCCAGAGCTCGGGGAGCTCCCCTCGCGTCGCGCCGTCCGGCATCAGGCGTGGCCCTCGAGGGCGGCCTCGGCCGGCAGCGCCGCGCCGTCGGCGCGGGCCTCGAGGAGCCGCCGCGCCAGGGTCAGCGCCTGGGCGACGACCTGGTCCATGTTGTAGTACCGGTACGTCCCGAGCCGGCCGGCGAAGTGCACCCGCGGCGTCGAGAGCGCCAGCCGCTCGTACCTCCGGTACAGCGCCTGGTTCTCGGGGCGCGGCACCGGGTAGTAGGGGTCTCCCTCGTCGGTCGGGTACTCGTAGACGATGCTCGTCTTCTCGTGCTCCTGCCCGGTGAGCCACTTGAACTCGGTGATCCGGGTGTATGCGTTCTCGTTGGGGTAGTTCACGACGGGCGCGGGCTGGAACCGGCGCAGGTCGTGCGTCTCGTGGCGGAACGAGAGCGAGCGGTACGGCAGCCGGCCGAGCGCGAACTCGAAGTACTCGTCGATGGGGCCGGTGTAGATGGTCTCGCGGAAGGGCAGGAACTGCTCGGCCTCCCGGTGGTCGGCGTTGAGCAGGATCTTGACGTTGGGGTGGGTGAGCATCCGCTCGAACATCCGCGTATAGCCGTGGCGGGGCATCGCCTGGAACCGGTCCGTGAAGTACCGGTCGTCGCGGTTGGTGCGGACCGGCACGCGCGCGGTGACGGCCGCGTCGAGCTCCGAGGGATCGAGCCCCCACTGCTTGCGGGTGTAGTGCTTGAAGAACTTGTCGTAGAGCTCGCGCCCGACCCGCGAGACGATGACGTCCTCGGAGGTGCGGACCTCGGGGCGCGGCTCGGCGCGCGCGCGGAGGAACTCCTCCATCGCGAAGGAGTCGAGCCGGGTCCCGTACAGCTCGTTGATGGTGTCGAGGTTGATCGGGATGGGCACGAGGCGCCCGTCGACCCAGGCCTTCACCCGGTGCTGGTACGGCCGCCACTCGGTGAAGCGGGAGAGGTACTCGAACACCGCCTCGGAGTTCGTGTGGAAGATGTGCGGCCCGTAGCGGTGAACGAGCAGCCCGGCCGCGTCGTGGTGGTCGAATGCGTTGCCGCCCACGTGCGCCCGCCGGTCGAGGACGATGACCTTGAGGCCCGCCGCGGCGAGCCGCTCCGCCACCACGGCGCCGGCGAACCCTGCCCCGACGACGAGGTAGTCGAAGATCACCGGGCGAGCTCCTGCGCGTCCAGGACGCGCGCGCGGTGGCGGTGCGTGGCGTGGGCGGCGGCGTCGAGCAGGTCGCGCATCCGCCGCCAGGTCGTGTCCCACGACTGGCCCGCGAGGAACCGATCCACGGCGGAGCGCCAGCGCGCGCCATCGTGGGAGAGGCTCGCGTCGACCGCCGCGAGGAAGCCCTCGACGGAGTCGGCGATCCGCACGAGGCCCAGCTCGCCGTACGGGCGGACGACGTCCCGGATCGAGGTCGAGACCACGGGCTTCCCGGCGGCCAGGTACTCCGGCGTCTTCGTGGGGCTGATGAACCGCGTCGCCTCGTTGCGCGCGAAGGGCATGAGCGCGACGTCCCACCCGGAGACGTACGCGGGCAGCTCGGCGTACCGCTTCTGCCCGAGCCAGTGGATGTTCGGGCGGCGGGGCAGCTCCTCGGGCGCGATCTTGGCCAGCGGCCCGAGCATCACGAGCTGCCACGCGGGGCGGGCCGCGGCGACGCCGTCGATGAGCGCGAGGTCCATGCGCTCGTCGATGACGCCGAAGAACCCGAGGCGCGGGTGGGGGAGCTCCCGCTGGTCGGCGGGCGGGGGCAGCGGCCGCCGCGCCGCGGCGAAGTGCGGGACGTCCACGCTGCTCGGGAACGCGTACACGTTGGCGTGGCGGTCGCGCTTGGCCTCGTAGAGGGAGCTCCCGCCGGTGAAGACGACGTGGGCCCGGGCGAGGAGCTCGGCCTCGCGGTGCAGGAGCGCGGGCGGCGCGCCGCGGAACGCGGAGAGCTCGTCCATGCAGTCGTAGGCGACGGCGAGCGGGGCGAGGTGGCGCGTGAACGGCAGCGCCATGGGCGTGTAGTACCAGAGCAGGTACCGGTGGGCCCCCTCGGCCGCCAGGTGTCCGACCAGGAGCTCCCGGAGCGCGTCGTGGGTGCCCCCCTCTCCCAGCCCCGCGGGCAGGTGCGGGGTGACGACGCGTACGCCCTCCGGCGCGTGCCACGTCTCGAGGCGCGCCGGACCGGCGGCCGGCACGGGCTCCTCGAAGAAGTAGACGCGCCGCTCCCGCGCGAACCGCGACATGAGGTGGTGCGGTCGCTGAAAGACGTGGTTCCACCGTAGGTGAGAGAGGCAGACCAGATCGGCCAGCGCGGTCGGGGTGGAGGCCTGAGCGGGCGGCGGGCTGTGCATGCGGTCTCTGCTCCTCGGTGGGTTTCGTCCAAGGTGCACACGTGGGCGTCGGACGGCAGGCGCGGCGTCGGGCCGCCGCCCCCCCGGACACACGCCCGCCCTCCGAGCCGCGCTCGGGGCGTCGCCCGCATCCACGCTCAGTGAGCGGCGGGCGGCGACGCCTCCCGCCCGGCCTCGCGAGCGCCGTCGCGCACGGGCGGGGGCGCGGGCGGCATCGGGATGTCGCTGAACCGCCGCGCGCCGCGCGTCGCCGCCGCGATCTGCTCGAGCGGGAACTTCGGCGTGCGATCGGATCGCAGCAGGCCGTTGATCTCCTGGAAGGTGTCCGCGAACTGCGTGTAGCAGAACCCGGCGAACATCTGGAGCGAGCGGACGACCTCGAGGAGCTCCGTGTACCGGCGGGCGAACGCGTCGCCGTCCGCGGCGCGCGAGTAGCCCCATTCGCGCCCGCGCTCGTGGCCGATCGCGATCCCGCCGAACTCCGAGAGCAGGATCGGGTGGTCGGCTTGGTGCACCTGGGGAGAGAGCACGAGCACCCGGCCGCCGGGTCGCTCGCGGCGGAACAGCCGCGGCCGGACCTCGTCGGAGTGGTACCGGGCGGCGATCTGGGCCGGGTCGCCGTCGTAGTCGTGCACGCCGATCATGTCGGTCGCGACGCTCTCCCAGCCGTCGTTCCCGATCACGGGGCGCGTGGGATCGAGGGTCTTCGTCAGGTGGTACAGGGCCTCGACGTAGTGGCGCTCGGGCGCGCTCGCCGGCAGGTTGGGGACGCCCCACGACTCGTTGAACGGGACCCACGTCACGATGCACGGGTGGCTGAAGTCCCGATCGATCACCTCCTGCCACTCGCGCACGAGCCGCTCCACCGAGTCCCGCGTGAACCGGTAGGCGCTCGGCATCTCCTCCCAGACGACGAGGCCGAGGCGGTCGGCCCAGTAGAGGTAGCGCGGGTCCTCCACCTTCTGGTGCTTCCGCACGCCGTTGAACCCCATCGCCCGCGCGAGCTCCACGTCGCGCCGGAGCGCGTCGTCGTCGGGCGCGGTGAGGCCGCACCCGTCCCAGTAGCCCTGGTCGAGCACGAGGCGGAGCGGATAGGGCCGGCCGTTGAGCACGAACCGATCGCCCTCGATCGCCACCTCACGGATGGCCGTGTACCCGTCCACCGCGTCCACGAGCGCCCCGTCGACGCGCCGCAGCTCGAGCCGCACGTCGATGAGCGTGGGCGAGGACGGCGACCAGAGCAGCTCGTTCCGGAAGTCGTCGATGCCCGGGTCGGAGAGCCCGATCGCGCGGTGCACCTCACCCGCCACCACCTCGTAGCGGTCGTTCGCCAGCGTCTGCCCGCCGGACGAGAGGTGCACGCGGAGCTCGAGCGGCGCCGCGGGCGCGACGCCCTCGAGCTGCGTGGCCACCGCCAGCTCCCAGCGCGCCAGGCTGGGCGTCCAGCGCACGCGGCCGATCCGCGTCGCGGGCGCCCGCTCGAGCCAGACCGTCTGCCAGATGCCGGTCGTCCGCGGGTACCAGATCGAGTGCGGCTCGCGCTGCCAGTCCTGCTTGCCGCGCGGCTTGGCGAGGTCCTGGGGATCGTCGAAGGCGTGGACCACGATCTCGTGCGGCCCGCCCGCCGAGACGAGCTCGGTGACGTCCGCGCAGAACGGCGTGTATCCGCCCTCGTGGAACGCGCAGCGGGTGCCGTTCACCCAGACCGTCGCGGTGTGATCGACGGCGCCGAAGTGGAGGATGAGCCGCTCGCCCGGCGGGAGCGGCGGCAGCTCGAAGGTGCGCCGGTACCAGCACGCCTCGAGAAACCCGGCCTCTCCGATGCCGCTGCGCGCGGTCTCGGGCGAGAACGGGACGAGGATGCGGCGGTCGAAGCGGACCTCGCCCGGCGTGCGCCACCGCGCCTCGGGATCGAGCGCGAACTCCCACCAGCCGTCGAGCGAGACCCAGCCCGGCCGGCGGAGCTGGGGGCGCGGGTACCCCCGTCGTCCCACGTCGGGGGCGTCTTCCGGACCTCCCATGCACGAAGGCTAAGTCCACCGGCCCAGATCCGCCGCGGGCGCCGCCCCCCGGGAAGGCGCAGCCGGGCGGCCGAGCGGCCGAGCACCCCGGGCCGAAACCCGGGGGCCGCCGCGGGGTGTGCCGCGGGGTGTGCCGCCGTGGAGGTCCCGGGAGACGGCGCACCAGGGGGACGCTACAATCGGCCCGCGGCGCCCGCGCGGGCGCGCACGAAAGGACCGCCGATGGCCACGGCTCCCGTTGCCCGCTCCGATGCCGCGCCGTTCGAGGGCCCACCTCCCCCGGCCGCGCTGCGGCCCCGGTTCGCGCGCACCATGGACTACCTCGAGGCGCTGCCCGCCGGCATCCACTCGTACCCCCAGTGCCAGGCGCGCGCCGGCATCCTGCAGACCTTCGTGGACGCGATGCCCGCGCCCGTCCAGCCGCTCGACCCCTGGGTGGCGGCGCTCCTGCGGCCCTCGCCGCGCGCCTACGTCCCCGAGGTCGTCCTCCAGGCCTCGCTCGTCGCCATGGCGGACGCGGCCGCGCTGGACGACGCGCAGTTCCTCGAGTGGAACCGCAAGACCAACCGCGCGCTCTACGGCGGGCTCCTCTACCGCGCGCTCATGGCGATCTTCTCGCCGATGCAGCTCCTCGAGCGCGCCCCGAAGCGCTGGGAGAACTTCCACCAGGGGACGACGCTCGCCGTGCGGAGCACGGGCCGCTCCGAGGCGCTGGCGACGCTGGTCTTCCCCGAGCGCCTCTTCACGCCGCTCAGCCTGCACGTGTATGCGGGCGCGTTCGCGGCCGCGCTGGAGCACGCCCGCGCGCGCGACGTCACCGTCGAGCTGGGTGCGGCCGGCGCCACGTCGGCCGAGTTCGTGGCGCGCTGGCGGTGATGCCGCGGCCG
>JAEYOU010000134.1 GCA_023411405.1 Pseudomonadota bacterium
GCGCGGGGGAGGGGCAGCCCCCCTCCACGCGGGGCAGCCGCGCGCAGCCGCGTAGCGGCGAGCACGGCGCAGGGCCCCGCGCAGCAGGGGGGAGGCTCCAGCGGCTCCGCCGCTGGAGGGGGGCGGCACGCCCCCTGGGAGAGACCATGTGGAGCCTGGAGATCAAGGAGATGTCCTGGGTGGAGCACACCCGCGAGGAGGTGGACTTCATCGTGGCGGCGCTCGGGCTCCGCGGCGGCGAGCGCGTCCTCGATCTCGCGTGCGGGTTCGGCCGGCACTCCCTGGAGCTCGCCCGGCGCGGGTTCGCCGTGCTCGGCGTGGACGTCACCGCGGCGTACGTCGAGGACGCGCGTGCCTCGGCGCGCGCCGAGGGGCTCCGGTGCGAGTTCGTCCAGGCGAGCGTGCTCGACGTCCGGTACCGCGCGGAGTTCGACGTCGTGCTCAACATGGCCGACGGCGCGATCGGCTACTTCCCGACCGAGGAGCAGAACCTCGCGATCTTCGACGTCGTGGCGGCCGCCCTGCGGCCCGGCGGCGGGCACGTCCTGGGCGTGTGCAGCGCCGACCATGCCCGGAGGCACTTCCCCAAGCGCCACTGGGAGGCGGGCTCGAAGCGCCTCTCGCTGTCCGACTTCCGCTGGGACGAGGGCACGCGGCGGATGCTCTACCGCGGCCACCTGTTCGAGTACGGCAAGCCGCTGCCCGCGATCCCGGACACGTTCCCCGCGAGCGACGACCCCGGGACGCGCCTCTTCGGCGAGGAGGAGCTGCGCGGCGTCCTCGCCGCCCGCGGGCTCGACGTCGTGGGCGCCTACGGAGCGTACGACGTCACCGTGCCCGCCTCGGCCGAGCGGCTCATGCTTGTGATGGCGTCGCGGAAGCGCGGGGGGTGAGTGGAGCGCTCCCCCTCGCTGATCGTCCAGCTCGGCTTCTCCGCGCTCCTCCCCATGGTCGCGATCGCGGTCAGCATCGCGGTCTCGGGGCGCGAGCGGCGCTCGTCGCGCGTCCTGCTGGGCGGCATCCTCCTCGTGGTCGCGGTGCTCACCGCCGTCAGCTTCGCGCTGGCCAACGCGCCCCCGCCGCGCGGGATCCCCGGACCCTACGTGGCCAACCTCGCCGGCGGAGCGCTGGGACCGCTCCTGTACCAGTACCTGCGCTCGTGCGTGGAGCCGAGATTCACGTACCGTGCAGTCGACGGGCTCGCCTACCTGCCGGTCGTCGTGCCGCTGCTCCTGCTGGCGTGGGCGCTCCGCTCCCTGCACCCCTGGGAGTTCCCGGAGTGGTGGCTCCATGCGCACAAGGCGGCAGAGACCGCGTGGCTCCTCGGCTGGTGGATCGCCGCGCCGGTCGCGGTGCGGCGGGCGGGGGTGCCGCCCCGGGCCTTCTGGACGGACTTCCGTAGCCTGCGCCTCACCTGGCTGCGGTTCCTGTACGTGGCGCTGGCCGCGATCTGGCTGCAGCGGACGTACAACTTCTACCAGTACGCGTACCGGCACGACTTCGCGGGCTACCTGGCGTCGGTGACGGCGTACTTCGTCCTCGTCGGCTTCTTCTCGAGCGTGGTGCTGTACGTCGTGGCAAACCGGGCGGACTTCCTGGCGCCGGATCGCGGCGGCCCGCGGATGGACCCCGGCGAGGAGGCCCGGGGCTTCGCGGCCGTCGAGGCGGCCATCGTGGAGCGCAAGCTCTACCTCGACCCGGACCTGGGGCTGGAGCGGCTCTCGGAGGCGATCCGCATGCCGCCGCGCAAGCTGTCCTACCTCGTGAATGCCCGGGCGGGGATGAACCTGACCCAGTACCTCAACCGGTTCCGGGTGGAGCACGCCTGCAGGCTGCTGGCCGAGGAGGGGCGCGGGGACAAGATCCTGGCCGTCGCCTTCGACTCGGGCTTCAAGAACAAGTCGACGTTCAACGCCGCCTTCAAGGCGGCGACCGGCACGACCCCGATGGAGTACAGACGGCGCGCGCTGGCAGGAAAAGGGTCCTGAAGCGCGCTGAAACGCACTTCCGGACGACTCCCGGCGCGCCGTCGGCCACCTTGAGGGCGTCACCCTCCCGGAGGTCGTTCATGCGACGTGCCGTACCGCTGCTGCTCCTCTCCCTGCTGATCGCCCCGCGCGCCCACGCCACCGACGCCGAGAAGCCCCCCGTGCTGATGATCGTCGCGGACAGGGACTTCTACGATCCGGAGTACACCCTCCCGCGGGCTGCCCTGGAGGATGCGGGGTATCGCGTGGAGGTCGCCTCGCCGTCGGGCACGCAGGCGAAGGGGCTCGCAGGGCTGGCCCTCGCGCCGGACCTCTCGATCGCCTCGGCCCGGGCAGACCGGTACGCGTCCCTGCTCCTCGTCGGCGGGTACGGGGCGGCGCAGTTCTACGGCGACCAGGCGCTCATGGCCCTGATCCGTGCCTTCCACGCGCAGCAGAAGGTCATCGGCGCCCAGTGCTACGCGCCCGTCGTGGTGGCCGAGGCGGGGCTCCTCCAGGGCGAGGACGCGACCAGCTGGCCGTCGCAGGCGGGGCTGCTCGAGCAGCATGGGGCCCGGTACACCGGAGCGGCGGTCGCGGTGAGCGGCACGATCGTGACCGGTGCGGCCGGGTCGGACCCGAACATCCGCGCCTTCACCGACCAGTACCTCGCGAGCCTGCGGGGCACGTCGCGTGCGCCGGGATCGCCCGCGGGGCAGGCGAAGGCGGAGGGGGCCGGCCGCGACCGGCCGCACAACGGTCCGCTGACGCTGAGCGAGGACCGGCGCCAGTTCACCATGCTCCACCACGGCCGCACCCGCCGCGGCGAGGTCTTCGCGCCGGCGACGCTGGACCGCGCGGCGCCGATCTCGCTGCTTGTGGGGCTCCACGGC
>JAEYOU010000139.1 GCA_023411405.1 Pseudomonadota bacterium
GCGCGGGGGAGCTTGCGCGGCGGCGGCGGGGCGGCGGCCGCGCCCGGCGCGAGGCCGACCCGCTGGCGCAGCGCCTTCACCTCGACCGGCGTGAGCGCCCGGAACTCTCCCGCCCGGAGGCCCTCCACCGTCACCCCGCCGAACTCGGGCCGGTAGAGGCGCTGAACTTGAAGGCCCACCGCCTCGCAGAGCCGCTTCACGAGGTGGTAGCGCCCCTCGCCGACGACCATCCGGATCCAGACGTTCTTCTCCGCGTGCTCGTGGATCCCCACCTCGAGCGCGTGGGCGGGGCCGTCCTCGAGCCGCACCCCCCGCGCCATCCGCTCGAGCGCGCGCGGATCGGGCGCGCCGCGGACCTTCACGAGGTAGACGCGCTGGTGGCCGTAGCGCGGGTGGGCGAGCCGGTTCGCGAGCTCCCCGTCGTCCGTGAACAGCAGCGCCCCCTCGGCGTCGTAGTCGAGCCGCCCCACGGGGAAGACGCGGGCGCGGACGCCGGCGAGGTACTGGAGCGCCGTCGGCCGCCCTTCGGGATCGGACGCCGTGGTGACGCAGCCCGGCGGCTTGTAGAGCAGGAAGTGGCTCTTCGCCTCCGGCCGCGACACCAGCTTGCCGTCGACGGTGACGAGATCGGCCTCGGGATCGACCTTCGTGCCGAGCTCCGTCACCGTCTTCTGGTTCACCCGGACGCGGCCGGCGGTGATGAGCTCCTCGGCCTTGCGGCGCGAGGCGACGCCGCTCGCGGCGAGAAACTTCTGGAGCCGATCCTGCGCCACGCTAGGTCCCCACCTTCTCACCCGAGCCCGCCCCGGCCCCCGCTGCGCCGTCCTCCGCGAGCGGCAACCCACCCGCCGCCTCCTCCTTCTTCTTGTCCCCCAGCGCCTCCGCCGCCGCGCGGCTCTTCTCGTCGGCCTCGGCGATCGCCCGCTCGAGCTCGTCGAGCGCCGCGTCGCCCTCGGCCCGCTTCGCCTCGAGCGCGGCGCGCGCGGACGGATCGGAGAGCTCTTCCACGATCCCGGCGATGCCCGGGAGCGGCTCCGGCGCCTCCTTCTCCACGATCTCGCGGTGCTCCTCCGAGAGCTCGTGGAACTCGCGCAGCGTCGGGAGCGAGGCGAGGTCCTTGAGCGCGAAGAACTCGAGGAACTCCTTGGTCGTCCCGTAGAGGATCGGACGGCCGGGCTCCTCCTTCTTGCCGAGGATCTTGACCAGCCGCCGCTCGAGCAGCGCCTTCAGGACCGCGCCGCAGTCGACGCCCCGGACGTCCTCGACCTCGGGCCGCGTCACAGGCTGGCGGTACGCGACGATGGCCAGCGTCTCGAGCGCCGCGCGGGTGAGGCGCTGCGGCTTCACCTTGAGGTAACGCCGCGCGTAGGCCGCGTTGAGCGGCGACGTCCGCAGCTGCCACCCGCCCGCGACCTCGTGCAGCACGATGCCCGAGAGGCCCTCCCGGTAGGTGCCCGAGAGCTGGTCGAGCGCCTTCGCGACGCGCTCGACCTCGAGCCCGGTCGCCTGGCGGAGCTCCTCCGGCGTGAGCGGCCGCTCCGCCAGGAAGAGCAGCGTCTCGATCACCGTCCGCGCCCGCCCCTCGCCGAGCCGCTTGGCCTCGGCGGCGAGCTTCTCGAACGGCTCCTCCTTCTCCTCCTGCTTGTCCTCGGGGACGTCGATCTGCGCCGACTCGACCTCCTCGAGCGCGGGGTCGCCGGCCTTGGCCTCCTCGGCGGCCTGGAGCGCCGACAGCTCGTCGGCGGACACGCTGGGCGGGGCGCCGCCGACCGGCGAGGCTTCCGCCTCGGCGGCGCGCCCCTCCCCCGAGCCTGTCGAGGGGTCGGGGCGAGCGGCCCCGCCCTCCGCGCCGTCGCGATCGTCGAATTCCTGGTTCACCGGTAGTCCTCCTGCGCGCCGGACGGGACGGGCACGTCGTCGCCCAGCGTGTCGCGGGCCTCCACGATGATCTCCGCCCCGGGGCCGGCCTCGTCGAGCGCCGCCTGGTAGATGCGGATCAGGCGGAGCTTCGCCATCTCCAGGATGGCGAGGAACGTGGTGAGCACGTTGGCGCGGGTGTTCCGGTGCTCGGTGGGCCCGGCGAGCAGATCCTCGAACGTGGCCCGGCGCTGGAGGCGCAGCACGTCCGCGACGCGGCTGATCGCGTCGGTGATGCTGAGGCGGTCGGTGACCACCTCGCGGACCGTCTCCGGCTTCGCGTGCGCGAGGGCGCGGTCGAGGGCCTCGATGAGCTTGAAGACGGAGACGTCGGCCAGCCCCTCGGGCCCGTCCGGCGAGGCCGGCCGCTCGACCCGCACGCGCCGGGTGAACACGGTCCGGTCGAGGATGTCCCGGCTCCCGAGCTCCTCGCCCGCGGCCCGGTACTTCTGGTACTCGAGCAGCCGCCGTACGAGCTCCGCGCGCGGGTCCACCCCCGCGTCCTCCGCCGGCGCGTCCTCCGCCACCTCGGTGCGCGGGAGGAGCAGCTTGCTCTTCATGAGCAGGAGCTGCGCCGCCATGTGCAGGAACTCGCCGGCGACGTCGATGTCCAGCTGCTGGAGCGCCTTGAGCGTCGCGAGGTAGCTCTCCGTGATGGCCGCGATCGGGATGTCGAACAGATCGACCTCGTGCTCCTTCACGAGGTGCAGGATGAGGTCGAGGGGGCCCTCGAACGGCGGCTCGCCCGGCTTGAGCGGCGGCAGGCGGACGCGGAAGGCCTCCGCGGTGGCGCGCGCGCTCTCGTCGGCCTCGGGACTCGCGTCGAGGGACGCGCCCGATGGGTCCTGGCTGGTGCCGTGTCTCGCCATGCGGCGATCGTCTCGGGCTAGCCCAGCGTGAGCTTCATGGCCTGCCGGACCTGCGCCATGGTCGCCTCGGCGACCGACCGCGCCTTGCGGGTGCCGAGTTGGACGAGGTCGTCCACGTCCTTCGGCCGCGCGAGCAGCGCCTCACGCTTCTCGCGGAGCTTCTCCTGCTCCGGCAGGAGCCGCTCGAGCAGCTTCTTCTTGCAGTCCACGCAGCCGATCCCCGCGGTCCGGCAGTTCGTGTCCACCCAGGAGACGGTGTCCGCGGTGCTCGTCACCTTGTGCAGGTAGAAGATGCCGCAGACGTCGGGGTTGCCCGGATCCTGGCGGCGCTTGCGGGCGGGGTCGGTCACCGCGCCCATGATCTTCTTCTTCGTGCTCTCCGGATCCTCGCCGAGGTCGATGGTGTTGCCGTAGCTCTTCGACATCTTGCGGCCGTCCGTGCCGAGGATCTTCGGCGCCTCGGTGAGGAGCGGCAGGGGCTCGGGGAAGATCTCGCCGTAGTGCGCGTTGAACCGCCGGACGATCTCGCGGGCGAGCTCGAGGTGCGGGACCTGGTCCACGCCCACCGGCACCCGGGTCGCCTTGTAGAGGATGATGTCCGCGGTCTGGAGCACCGGGTAGCCGAGGAAGCCGTACAGGGCGAGATCACGATCGGTGATGTTCTCGCGGAGCTCCTTGTAGGAGGGGGAGCGCTCGAGCCAGCCGACCGGCGTGATCATGCCGAGCAGCACGAACAGCTCGGCGTGCTCCTTCACCTCGCTCTGGACGAACAGCGTCGCCTTCTGCGGATCGATCCCGGCCGCGATGAAGTCCACGAACATCTCGCGCTCGGCGGCCTTGATGACGCCGGGGTCGTGGTACTGCGTCGTGAGCGCGTGCCAGTCGGCGCTGAAGAAGAAGCACTCGGCCTCGGCCTGGAGCCGGACCCAGTTGGCCAGGGCGCCGTGGAGGTGGCCGATGTGGAGGCGGCCGGTGGGCCGCATGCCGCTGACGACGACTTGGCGAGGAGGGGTGGTCATGGGAGGGGTCCGAGCCTACGCCGCGATGCCGTTGATGACGAGGCTGTAGAACGAGAGCACGAAGTCCTGGGCGGGCCGCAGCACGGTCCAGAGGAGCGGCGGGCCGCCGCGGCCGGCGGGGATGTAGAGCAGCGCGATCAGGACGAGCGGCCCGAACGCCCGGAACCGCTCCCAGCCCTCCTGCAGGCGCCGCGGGAGCACGTGGCCGACGAAGTGGCTCCCGTCCAGCGGGGGCAGCGGGAGGAGGTTGAAGATCGCCAGGATGACGTTCACCACGACCAGGGCCTGGAGCAGCATTCCCGCCGGGGCGTCGCGCACGACGAGGCTCGGCGCGAAGCGCAGGAGGAGCCCCCACGCGATCGCGGCGAGGAGCGCGAAGGCGAGGTTGGAGATGGGGCCCGCGAAGCTCACGAGCGTGTCGCCGGTCGACATCTTCACGCCGCGGCGGAAGTTCGCGGGGTTGACCGGGACGGGCTTCGCCCAGCCCAGGGGCGAGACCCCGGCCATCGTGAGCACGAGGGGGACGACGATGGTCCCGATGAGATCGATGTGCGGGAGCGGGTTGAGCGTGAGGCGCCCCATCCGCGCAGCCGTGTCGTCTCCGAGCCGATGCGCGGTCCACGCGTGGGCGAACTCGTGCACCGTCAAGGAGAGCAGGACGACGATGAATCCAGGTAGCGCCTTGGCAAGATCGAACCCCAACGCAAGTCCTCTCAAGAAAAGCGGTTCTTTAGCCCAGCGGGCCCGCCGGGTCAACGCGCCGGGAGAGGCGCCCTCGGCCGCAGCGAAAGTGGCCGTCCAGGCTGAGCGAAGCGGCCGGGAGCCGGAGGCGGGAGCGGGCTCGAGCTCGTCCGCGGGGCTACGCCCGTGGGTGGAACCGCGCGTGCAGCCGCTTCACGTGGCTGCGATCGACGTGCGTGTAGATCTGCGTCGTCGTGACGTCCGCGTGACCCAGCATCGCCTGCACCGCGCGCAGATCGGCGCCGCCCTCGAGCAGGTGGGTCGCGAACGAGTGGCGGAGCTTGTGCGGCGAGATCGCCCGGCGGATGCCGGCGACGCGCGCGTGGCGCCGGAGGAGCTTCGCGAACCCCTGCCGCGTGAGCCGCCGCCCGCGCGGCGTGACGAAGAGGTCCTTCGATCGGCGGCCCTTGAGCAGCCGCTCGCGCGCCGTGACGAGGTACGCCTTCACCGCCTCGACGGCCGGCGCGCCCACCGGCACGAGCCGCTCCTTGTTCCCCTTGCCGCGCGCGACGAGCACCCGCGCCTCGAGGTCCACGTCGTTGAGCTGGAGCCCCACGAGCTCGCTCACCCGCAGGCCCGTCGCGTAGAGCAGCTCGAGCATCGCGCGATCCCGGCGGCCGCCGGGCGTGCGCGGGTCCGGCGCCTGCAGCAGCCGCTCGACCTCCTCGCGCCCGAGGAGGCCCGGCAGCGTCCGCGCGGTCCGCGGCGCGTCCACCTCGTCCGTCGGGTCGCCAGGCGCGAGCCGCTCGCCCACCAGCAGCTTGTGGAGCCCACGGATGGCGGAGAGCGCGCGGGCCTGCGACCGGGGCGAGAGCCCTGCCCGGACCAGCCCGGCAAGGTGTGCCCGCACCTCGGTCCGACCGACCTGCTCCCAGGAGGAGATCCCCATCTTCCCGAGCGCGTCGAGGTAGGCGCGGACGTCGCGGCCGTACCCCTCGACGCTGTTCTCCGCGAGCCCCTTCTCCACGCGGAGGTGTACGAGGTAGAGGTCGAGCGCGGGGTCGAGCGGGGACGGCACGAGGAGACGATAGCTCGGCGGGCGGGCAGGTCCAGAAAGGCTGCCCTGTCACGCCGACCCCGGCGCTCACGCGAGCAGATCGGACACGTCGCCCTTCCCCACGCGGACGACGACCGGCTCCGGACCGGAGAGATCGATCACGGAGGAGGCCTCGTTGGCGTGGAGCCCGCCGTCGAGGATCAGGTCCAGCCCGTGGCCGAGCTTCTCCTTGATGTCCTTCGCCGAGACCAGCACCTCGCCTTCGGGGGTCGCCGCCGAGGTGGAGATCAGCGGGTGCTCGAGCTGACGCACGAGGGCGAGCGCGACCGGGCTGCTCGGGATGCGGATGCCGACGGTCTTCTGGCGACGCAGCACCAGATCGGGGACGAGTCGCGTCGCCGGGAGGATGAACGTGAACGGGCCGGGGACCTTCCGGCGGAGGACCCGGTACGCGGCGTTGTCCACGATCGCGTAGCGGGAGATCTCGGCGAGGTCCTGACAGATGAACGAGAGCTCCTGGGTCTTCGGGATGCCCTTGAGCTGGTAGATGCGCTCGATCGCCCGCTTGTCGAAGAGATCGCACCCGATCCCGTAGTAGGTGTCGGTGGGATAGGCGAGCAACCCTCCGGAGGAGAGCGCGGAGACCGCGCGCTCGATCACGCGCGGCTGGGGATGCGCCGGATCGATCTCGACGATGTGGGCGGCCGCCATGGCGCCGATCTAGCAGCTTTCCGGCCGTCTACAAAGCGCACGCCGCGCCGCGCGGCCGTTTCCGTGCCCGTACAGCGCCGGGCCCGCCCTCGGTCGGAGGGCGGGCCCGGTGGGACGTCGACGCGAGCGCTCCGTCAGGTCCTGCTCTTGCCCCGCTGGATCAGCTCGCGAACCTTCTGGCCGCCCTTCTTGCCGATCTCCTCGTAGAACGCGTGCCCGCGCTCGTCCCGGACGGCGATGCCACCCTTCCGTCCGGCCTCGGAGACCGTCATGCCCCGCCGCCCTTCCTCGGGCTCTCGCCGCGCGGCGCCATCCTTCTGCTCGTTGTCCGCCATGCTCCCCCCTCCCCCTGATCACGGCCCGCCGAGTGGCGGGCCGAGCCCCCGGCGGCTTACCGCTTGCCGCCGTCCTCGGCCGAGGGCTCCTCGCCCTCGGCCTTGCCCTTCTCGATGAGCTCTCGGACCTTGTGGCCACCCTTGCGTCCGATCTCCTCGTAGAAGGGCGTTCCGCGTTCGGCCTTGATGGTCTCGCCGCCCTTCTTGCCGATCTCCTCGTAGAAGCGCGGGCCGCGCTCGGCCTTGACCGTGTCGCCGCCCTTCTTGCCGATCTCCTCGTAGAACTTCCGGCCTCGCTCCGCCTTGACGGTCTCGCCGCCCTTCTTGCCGATCTCCTCGTAGAACTTCCGGCCCCGCGTCTCCCGGACGCGGACGCCCCCCTTGCGACCGGCCTCCGAGACCGTCATCGCCCCCTTGCTGCCGCCCTTCTTCTCCTCAGCCATGTGTCGCCCCCGTCCGTTCACGCACAATGTGGTCGCTGGCCCTCCGGCGGCGCAGGGCCCGACCGAGCACGTGGTCGGCGATGACCTCGGCCATGTCGAGGCCGGTGGCCTCCTGGATGCCTTGCCAGCTCGGGTTCCCGTTCACTTCGATCACCGTCGGCCCGCCGGGCCCCACCACGAGGTCCACCCCGGCGTAGTCGAGCCCCACCGCGGCCGTGGCAGCCTCCGCGACGACCTCGACCTCGGCGGTACAGCGCCAGGGTTCTGCACGCCCGCCGATGCTCACGTTGGTGCGCCACTCGCCCGCGGGCGCGTAGCGCTCGATCGCGGCGCGCACCTTTCCGCCGACCACGAAGACGCGGAGGTCGCGGCCCGGGTGAGGCACGTAGGCCTGGAGGTAGACGCCGTGATCCCGCTCGACCATCTCGCGCACCGCGGCGCGGCCCGCGGAGTCCGGCGCGAGCCGCTCCACGCCCTCGCCCAGGGAGCCCGCGATCGGCTTCGCGACCGCGGTGCCCAGCGCCTCCAGGGCCGCCGCCGCGTCCTCCGCGGTCTGCGCCACCGCCGCGGCCGGGGTGGGGACGCCGGCGCGCCACAGGAGCCAGGAGGTCCGGAACTTGTCCTGCGCGGAGAGGAGCGGCCCGAGCCGGTTCACCACCAGCGTCCCCGCCTCCTCGATCATCTGGTACAGCTCGAACTGCACGTCCGGGTCGCCGCCCTGCCCGAGCCCGCGCGCGAGGAGGAGCGCGTCGACGCGAAGCGGGTCCGCGCCCACCGAGGGGACGAGCCCTCCGGCGCTCAGGATCGCGCCGAGCTTCGCGGGGTCGAGGGCCGTGGCCGAGCACCGGCGCCCGCACGCCTCGAGGAGACGGCGGCTGTGCCAGTCGACCTCGGGCCACGCCGTCACGACCCCGATGCGGATGAAGCTGTTCGTCACGCGAGCCTGCTCCCCTTCCCCTACCCCGAGCGCCCGAGGAACATGGTGTCCACGGCCGGCTGGGGGGACAAGGGCGCGCCATCCCGGAGCATTTCCGGAGCGTCCCGCCGGGGATCGGCGGCTCACCACCGGGGGGGACGGGCGTCGCGGCGCGCGGGGCCCGCGCGGACCCGCGGGCGCGCGCCGGACGGGTCGCGCTACTCGGGACGAGCGAGCGCCGCCTCGAGCGCCGCGGTGATCCGCGGCGCGTCCGCGGGCTCGATCCGACCGCCGCCCGCGGTGCGGACGTAGAAGGCGTCGGCCGCGCGGTGCCCCTCCGTCGCGATCCGCGCGAGGTCCACGGAGAGGCCGAGCTCGAAGAACGTGCGCGAGAGCGTGTGCAGGAGACCGACACGATCCGCGGTGAAGACGTCCACGACGCTGTGGGCGCGCGCGCTGTCGTTGTCGATCACGACGCGGGTCGGCACGCTGGGGAGCGGCTTGGCAGGCAGCGTCGACGCGCGCAGCCGCCGGGCGAGCAGGTCGTCGAGCGACTCCTCGCCGGACAGCACGCGGGCGAGGTCACGCCGGGCCGCTCGCCACCGCGGCCCGGCGAGCGTCGACTCCTCGGGACCGCGGAGCTGGAACACGTCGAGCGCCCGCCCGGCCAGCCAGCCGAGCGCCGCGTCGTCGGGGGTGGAGAACACCTCGGCGTGCTGGATGTCGATGCGGTGCGCGGCGAACACCCCGGCCATGGTGGCGAGCAGGCCGGGCCGATCGCGCGCGGTGATGGCGACCTCCGAGAGCCCGAGCGCGCCGCGGTGGCGGACGAGGGCGGCGAGCGAGCGCCTCCGCCCGAGCTCCAGGAGCCGGAGGTGGCGGGGCGCCTCGGCCGGCGCCGCGGTGACGAAGTAGCGGGCCGGCATCGCGGCGAGG
>JAEYOU010000184.1 GCA_023411405.1 Pseudomonadota bacterium
GGCGTTGAGCACGCGCAGCGGCCGCGCCGTCTCGCCGCCGAGGACGACCTCGGTGGGCACGTGCCGGTGGCCGTGCAGGACCAGGTCGCAGCGGCCCTGGATGCGCGCCAGGAGCGCCGCGCCGAGCGGGAGCTCCGCCACGTGCGCGAGGCCGAGCGCGTGGGCGACCCGCTCGACGAGCCCGTCGCCCGGGAGCGGCAGGAGGTGGTGGTGGAGGGCCAGCACGGTGAGTGCTCCCTCCGGTGCGGCCTCGAGCGCGGAGTCGACCGCGTCGAGGTCCGCAAGCGTGAGCTGGCCGTGGGCGGCCAGCAGGTGACGATTGTGGGGGCCCGTGGAGTCGAGCCGGACGACGTGGAGGCCAGGGCGGCGCTCCACGGAGACGCGGGCGCCCCGCATGAACGCCGCGCCGGCGCCGTCGCAGAGCCGGTCGTGGTTCCCCGGGACCACCCACATGCGCCCGCCCGCGAGGAGCCTGCCGAACATGGCCCGGAACGTCTCCAGCTCTCCCGTCCGTCCACGGTTCGTGACGTCGCCGGTGAGGACCACGGCGCCGATGCCTGCGTCCTCGATCGCCTCCGCGACGGCCCGGGCGGCCTCGTCGGTCCGCTCGTCTCTGCCGATGTGGAGGTCCGACACGTGCGCGATGAGCAAGCTGCCTCCGGCCTTCTTCCGGCCCCGCCGTACGGCCGGAATCTCATCAGGCCTCGGCAACGCCTCCGCGAACTGCGCGAGAACGTTCGGTGAACGACGCGGGGTCTCACCGCGGACGGCCGGGGTCCTCGCTCGGCCTTCGACAGGCTCAGGCCGAGCGGTTCTCTCTCGTCCGCTCGTGCTGAGCCTGTCGAAGCACGGGCGGAGGCGGGCCGGGCGAGGCCGGGTGCGTCAATCCTCCAGCTTCATCGCCTCGACGATCTTGAAGAAGACGTCGGTGTTCCGGTACACGCCCGCGAACCTCCTCCAGACGCGCTCGTCGCGGGCGTAGACCGTGATCGGCACGTCCGCGGCCGTGTGCACCGCCGAGGAGCGCCCTGCCGCCTGGCCACGGAGGAAGAACCCGTTCGCCTGGTCGGGGCGGCTCACCGGATCGGGCGCGTACGACCGGGCCGCGAGCTCGCTCCGGAGCGCAGAGGGGGTGAGGCTCTCGAGGATGGGCCGCTCGGCCGTGAGCCAGCTCTCGTACCGGTCGGCGCTGCCGCCGAACCCGACGAGGACCTTCCCGTCCACGTCGTACGAGATCGGGTAGCCGTCCGGCGCGATCGCGTAGCGCGGGAAGCCCGCCGCCTCGTACGTCCCGACGAGCCGCTGGCGGGCGGGCTGCGTCGCCGGATCGAGGGCCGCGGCGTCCGAGGGGAGGGCGCGGGCGGCGGCGACGCCGCCGGTGAGGGCGCCGATGATCGAGAAGCCGGCGCACTCGTGGTCGGCGGTGACGATGACCAGCGTGCGCCCCTCCCGCTCCGCGAAGTCGAGCGCCACCCCGACCGCCTTGTCGAGCTCGAGCACGTCGCCGATGGCGCGCTCTGCGTCCATGGCGTGGGACTGCTTGTCGATGTGGGCCGCCTCGACCATCAGGTAGAACCCGCGCCGGTTCTTCGAGAGCACGGACAGGGCCGCGCGGGTCATCTCGTCGAGCATCGGCTGATCGGGCGCGCGGTGGTCGTTCACCACGGCGGAGGAGACGCCGCGCCGGGCGTCGAGCTTGTCGAGCGCGACGTTCATGTTGCCGTAAGCGAACAGGCCGAGGAGGCGGTCGGGGGCGCCGCGCCGGGTCGCCGACGCGAGCGCGGCGGCGCTCTCGACGTAGGTGAAGCCGGCGGACCGGAAGCCGGAGATCACGTCCCGGCCCGGATCCTGGGCCCCCACCACGGGGAGGTCCCACGCCGCGGCGAGGTCGGCCGGGAGCGCCGGGGAGTCGGTCGCGGCCGTGCGCGACGAGAGCGGATCGGTCGCGGGCAGGAACCAGCGGCGGCCGCCGCCGAGGAGCACGGCGAGGCCGTTGCCGCCGGACTCGTCGAGGTACTGGTCGACGATGCCGGTCCCGGCGCCGCGGTTGGCGGTGTAGACGGCGTTCGCGGCCGGCGTCGCGTCCTCGACGTCGGCGGTCGAGACGATGCCGGTGGAGGTGCCGCGCATCCGGTGGAGGTAGGCGCCGAGGTACTCGACGCGCGGCGCGAAGAACGGGCTGGTCACGCGGGCCGGGAAGACGCCCTCCTGGTTGTTGTTGGCGTGGTTGCCCGTGGTGTAGCAGGACATGCCCGGCGCCGAGTCGGTCACGATGCTGTTGAGCGAGTGGGTGGTGACGAGCCCGACGCCCGGCATCCGGTCCATCGCCAGCCAGCCGTTCGGCTTGCCCCCGGCGACGCCCTTCCCGACGATCCGGGCCGCGGTCCGGTGCGAGGCGCCCATGCCGTCGCCGAGGAAGAAGATGACGTTCCTGATCCCACGGCCCCGGCCGTCGCCGAGGTCCCGCCGGCCGTCCTCCCGCTCGCCCACGTCCACGATCTCGAACGTGCTCCGGACGGTGGTGCTGCCGGTCGCGTCGGTGAAGGTCGCCTCGAGCGTGTGGACGCCGGGCCGGCGGAGGCTGAACCCGCGCGCGTTGAACCCGCCGGAGCCGGCCTGGGTGATCCCGTCCGTGGTCGTGGTCCCCTGCGCGCCCGACGTGAAGGAGACGGGCCTCCCGTCGAGCGTGAGCGTGGCGGAGTAGGGCCCCGTGCCCTTGCCCTCCACACGAAGGTCGAACCGCTGCCCTTGCAGGAAGCGGGCGCCCTGCGGCGGGGTGATCTGGACCTCGGTGGGCGCGGCCCGGGCGTTCCCCCCGGCGAGCGCGCACACGACCACGGCGAGCAGTCTCGTCTGCCTCATCGAACTCCTCCTGTCTGCTGGGAACTGCGGGGTGAAGGACCGCCCGGCGAGCCGCCGGGCGGACGACGTCAACGCGCGGCGGGGTCGGCGAGGATCACGCGGATCGAGGAGACCCGCCCGTCCTCGTCCTCCTCGCGCCCGACCTCCAGCCTCCCGACCACCTCCACGGGGGCCGGCCGCCAGGAGATCTCCTCGCCGGCCGCCTCCGGGACCTTCACGAGCAGCGAGTGGACCGGGATGTCACCCGTGCCGGCGCCCGACTCGTCCTGCTCGACCGGCCGGGTCGCGAGGTAGAACGCGCCGCGCGGCCCGTCCTCCATCCGGACCATGTAGCCGCGCACGCGCACCCAGGCGCCGCGGAGCTCCTCGAGCGCGGGCGAGAAGACGAGCGAGGCGCCACGCTGCACGTAGAGCGCGTGCAGCTCCAGGTGGTGGACCTTCGCCGGCGGCGCACCCGGCTCCGCGCGTGCCACTCCGCCGATCGCCGCGAGCGCGGCGAGAATCGCGATCCGCTTCCGCATCGTGCCTCCAAGGTTGGCGGAGGGGTTGTAGGGACCGGGCACCCGGCGCGCGGCGACGGGATGGGAAATCTCGCGTGACGAGCCGCCGACGGTTGCGCGGCGACCTTGCTCTCTCCTGCCCTCGCGCCATCCGAGGAGCTGGTGGAGCTCCGGCACCCCGGCCCGTCGAACCGGTGACGATCCACCCCGAGAGGGGCGGCGTGAGATCACCGCCTCGCTCAGCGCTGTGCCGTCGACGGCGCCGCGCCCACCGGCGGTGCGCCCAGGGAGCGGACGGCGCGGCGAGGCTGCGCCGGGGGGCCGGAACGGGCGCCCCACGTGGCGCCCCCGAACCCCGCGTCCGGCCGCCGGAGGAGACGTACGACGATCACGAGGGTCACGGCGAACGAGGCCCAGGAGAGGATCGCCAGGAACAGCATGGCGGGCTCCTTGATCATCACCGAAGTCTGTGCGCGCTCGGTGGCGGTTGCGTGTGCGACTCGTGCCCTCTTCGTGGCCTGCCGGGGAAGACGGCGACACCGGAGCTCCGAGAGGGTGGTTCGGCTGCTCCGGGAACGTCGCCGCGGCAAGACCGTCCTCCGGCGCGCGGAGGAGGGTCCTGCGCACCGCTACTTCAGCCCCATGCAGCTCGCGTAAGGTGGGACCGTCGGAACCTAGCTGGCGCTCGATCACTCGCCGTGACACGCCGGCAACGAATCGGCGCGGCGCACTCGGTGCTCACGTCCGGGGCTCCACGTGGGTGGCCCGAGGCGGCGGTGGGTGCATTCTTCGCCGGCTCGTCACGGGCCGCGTGCTCCAGATCGTGCAGGCTGCGCCGCGTGCACGAGGCCGCCCTCTCGATCGCTCCGCTCCGCGATGATCGCGCGCTCGGCGAGCTCGTCGCCTCGGACGCGGCCGCGGCGGCGGATGCGCGGGTCCGGGGCGTCGCCGACCGGTTCTTCGCGCGGCCCGAGCTCGAGGCGGTGGCGCTGCTCGAGGGGGATCGCCCCGTGGGGCTGCTGACCCGCGGGCGCCTCCTGCTCAAGCTCGCTCGCGGCTTCGGCCACGAGCTGTGGGCGCGCCGGCCGGTCTCGGCCATCGCCGACCTTCAGCCGCTCGTCCTCCCCGCCGCGATCCCGCTGGCCGAGGCGCTGGCGCGCGCGCTCGATCGCCCTGCCGGGACCGTCTACGAGGAGATCGTCGTCCGCGACGATCGCGGGGCCTACGTCGGGCTCGTGCCGGTCCGCGAGCTCGTGCTGGAGCGGAGCGTCGCCCACGCGCGCAGGACGGCCGAGCACGAGGCGGCGGTGGCGCGCGCGGCGGACCTGGAGCGCCTCGACCGGCTCCGCGCGCAGTTCCTCGCCCACGCGACGCACGAGCTTCGGTCCCCCGTGAACGCGATCGCCGCGCTGGCCGAGACCATCCGCCTCGCCGCGGGCCGCGGAGACCTGGCCGGCGTCGTCGAGCGGCTCGACCTCCTGCTCCGCAGCGCGGCCGCCCTCCGGGGGACCGTCGACAACATCCTGGACCTCTCCAGGCTCGAGGCGGGCAAGGTGGAGGTGACGCGCGCGCCCTTCGCGCTCGCGCCGCTGCTCGAGGAGCTCGCCGCGACGGCCCGGCTCCTCGCGGGGGCGAAGCCCGTGGTGGTGCGCGTCGAGGCGCCCGACCTCGCGCCCGAGACCGATCGGAGCAAGGTCCGGCAGATCCTCCTCAACCTGGTCTCCAACGCCGCCAAGTTCACCGAGGAGGGCGAGATCGTCCTCGCCGCCGCGGGCGGGCCCGACGGCCTCCGGCTCGAGGTCCGCGACACCGGCCCGGGGATCCGCGCCGAGGATCTCGGCCGGCTCTTCGTGGCGTTCGGCCAGCTCGAGGACGCCCGGGTGAAGCAGGGGGGCACCGGCCTCGGCCTTGTCATCGCCCGCTCCATGGCGCAGCTCCTCGGGGGGACCATCGAGGTCCGGAGCCGCCGGGGCGCGGGCAGCACCTTCACGCTGCTCCTTCCTTCCCTCACCGCACGGAGCGACGCCGCATGAACGAACGGAAGAAGATCCTGGTCATCGACGACGATCCCACGCACCTCCTCTGCGCCCGCGACATCCTCGAGGCGCACGGCTACGTGGTGGTCTTCCACCCGCGCGCCTTCGGGGCGACCGAGAAGGTGATGAACGAGGCGCCGGACCTCGTCCTCCTCGACGTGAACATGCCCGCGCTCTCGGGCGAGACGCTCGCGGTGCTCTTGCGTTCGCGCGAGCAGACCCGCGCGACCCGCGTCGTCCTCTACTCCTCCAACGACGAGGACTCGCTCCGGAAGACCGCGTACCGCCTCGGGCTCGGGCCGGACGGATACGTGACGAAGGGAGATCCTGCGGCGCTGCGGGCCGCGGTCGATCGCGCCCTCCAGGCGGCGCCCTGAACGTCACGCCACGCGGGACGCCTACCCGGCGCCCGCGTTGCCGGCGCGCGGCACGGCGAGGAACGTGATCGTCGCCGGCGCGAGCGTCACGAGGCCGGCGGCGGTCGGGACGCCCGCGAGGTGGGGCAGCCCGCCGTCCTCGCGCGCCGCCAGCGCCGTGCCGTTGAGCAGGACCTCTCGCGCGAACGGCTCCGGGGCGGACAGCGTGTACCGCTCGGAGGCGACGGGCAGCCTGAGGGAGCTGGCCGCCGCCGCGTCGTTGTTGACCACCAGCAGCGCGACCCCTCCCGGCGCCCCGCGGAGCGAGTGGGCGTAGACGTGCAGCCCCTCGCGGAGGGGAACGCCCGGGTCCAGCACCGCGGTCCCCATCAGCCTGCGCCACAGGAGCGCGCCCCAGTAGTTGGGCCTGGGCACCAGCGTCCGTTCGTCCAGCAAGCCGTAGTCGCTGGCCGCCAGCGTGTTGTGGGCGACGACCTGGACGCCCCGCCGCGCGAGGCGTCCGAGCTGGTCCAGGTACCGGAACGTATCGGCGAACGTGGAGGCCCAGGGATTGCCGCCGCACGCGGCGTCCGCCGTCTCGGTGAGCCAGATCGGCGCCCCGGGCTCGAGCTCGTCCCGCAGCCGTTCGTAGAACGACAGCGTCTCCTCCGTGCGCGCGAGCCAGGCCTCCGACAGCGCGTCGTCCGGCGCGGTCTGGAGGAGGCCCAGCGCGGCGCCGCGCCGGGAGATGGCGCCGTAGTGGTGGTACGAGAACCCGTCCACGCCGCCGCCCGAGGCCGCGAGCAGGTCGCGGGTCTTCAGCGCGCCGGGCACGTCGCGCACGCCCCAGCTCCCGTCCGTCTCACCCACCGAGCCCGGGCCGAGGATCGCCATCTCCGGCGCCGCCCTCCGCGCGAGGTCGAGGAAGGTCCGGAAGTCCCTGCCGTACGCCGCGGCGTCGTACCCGGCGGGCGCGCCGCCGAGCGCGGCCAGCGTCGGCTCGTTCATGAGCTCGGCCGCGGCGATGTTGCCTCCGCAGCTCCTCGTGAACTCCAGCAGGCGCCGCGCCAGCGCGGGCGCCCAGACCCCGGACGCGTCCCGCACGCCGGCGCACGTCGCGAAGGAGGTGACGACCCGGGCATCGACCTCGTGCGCGAACTCGAGGACGCCCGACCACTGCCAGCGCGTCAACACGCCGGCGAACCCCGGAGGCGGAGCGTCCGCGGCCGGCTCCGCGTCGGAGAAGAAGGTGGAGTTGGCCCAGGTCCCGCTGACGCGCACGTAGGCCGGCCCCAGCGCGGCGGCGAGCCTGCGCAGCCGTACGCGGGAGAGATCGATCGGCGGACGGTACGCGAACAGGCCGGCCAGCCCGGGGGGGCTCGCGCCGTCCCGCTCGTACGGCCGCCAGAACGCGCCGCCCGTGACCTCCACCATCTCGACGTTGTAGGACTGGAAGCGATCGTCGATCGTTCCGATGCGCGGCATCGTCGCCGGCGCAACCTCGACGGGCGTCGTCCTCATCGGCATCGACGTACCACGAGCGCAGCTCCGCGACCCGCCGGTCCTTCGTGAACGCGGCGTGACGTCGCCGCGCCGTTCCGCGCTCGTCCCGCGACCGTCGCGGGAACGTCCCGCCGTCCTCGCACGGGCGCTGCAGGCTGGAGGGCATGCGGATCGCCTACGCGGTGCACGGCTACGGGCGGGGGCACGCGGCCCGGTCGCTGGCGGTGCTGACCGAGCTCGCCGCACGACACGAGGTCCTGGTCCTCGCGGGGACGGACGCCGTCCCGCTGCTCTCGCGGTTCCCGCTGGTCAGGATCCCCTGCATGGGGTTCGCGTACGATGGTACGCGGCTCTCGTCCGCGCGGACCCTCCGGGAGAACGCACGGCTGCTGGCCGCGCTCGCCTGCGGCGGCGGCCCGGTCGCCGCGCTCGAGGCCTCCCTCGGCCGGTTCCGGCCCGACGTCGTCGTGTCCGACTCGGAGCCGCTGTCGCTGCGGGCGGCCGGGCGGCTCGGCATCCCCCGCATCGGCCTCGACCACGTCGGCATCATCGCCTGGTGCCGGCCCCGGGCGCCGCTCGCCGACGCGCTCCAGCTCGGCCGCGATGCCCTGGCGTACCGGCTGCTCCTCGGCCGCCCGGAGCGCGTCGTGGTCTCGAGCTTCTTCGCGGCGCCGGCGCGGCGGCGGGACGTGGTGCTGGTCCCGCCCGTGCTCCGCGCACGGGTGCTCGCCGCGACGCCGCAGGACCGCGGACACCTCCTCGTCTACCTCAACCAGCCGCGGCTCCTCACGCCCGGCGTCCTCTCCGCCATCGCGGGCGCGGGCCTGCCCGCGGTCGTCTACGGCGCCTGGGACGAGCACCGCGCCGGGAGCGTCCGGTTCAAGCCGATCGACGAGGCCGGGTTCGTCGAGGACCTCGCGTCCGCGCGCGCCGTGCTCTGCACCGCGGGGCACCAGCTCGCCTCGGAGGCGCTGTACCTCGGCAAGCCCATGCTCCTGTGCCCGGAGGACAGCGCCGAGCAGCGGCTCAACGCCCGGGAGCTGCTCCGGCTCGGCGTGGCGCGGAGCGTGGACCACGCGCGCCTCGACGGCCCTGCCCTCCGGACGTTCCTGGACGGCGCGGACGCGCACCGGCAGGCGCTGGCCGCCGTTCCACGCGACGGGAACGCCCGGGCGCTCGAGGTGCTCGAGGGCATGGGCCGGGATCTCGCCGCCGGCGCGGGTCGCCGTCACCGGCGACCGGCGGCGCTGGGCACTGCTCCGGCGTTCGAACCAGACCGCCGGCCGGTGGGTGTGCCGGGAGCGGCGCCGGTGCGGCGCGCCGCGACGTAGCGGTCACTTCCCGGACCTGGCCGCGTCGAGCATCCGGCTCTTGGGGTGCCGGATGTCGGTGCCGCGCACCATGTAGACGACCATCTCGGCGAGGTTCGTCGCGTGGTCGCCGAACCGCTCGAGGTACTTGGCGGCGAACATGATCGAGGTGGCCCGCCGGATGTTCCGGGAGTCCTCCATCATGATGGCGAGGAGGGCGTTGAAGATCTTGAGGTAGAGCGCGTCGAGCAGCTCGTCGCCGTTCAGCACCTCCTCGGCCTTCTCCACGTCGCGCGTGACGAAGGCGTCGAGGGAGAGCTTGAGCTGGGCCTCCGAGAGGTCGGCGAGCTTCGCGAGATCGTGCATCGGCCCGAGCGCGGGGGCCTGCGAGAGCTCCATCGCCCGCTCGGCGACGTTCACGGCGAGGTCGCCCATCCGCTCGAGGTCGGTGACGATCTTGAGGGCGGTGGTGATGAACCGGAGGTCGGAGGCGGCGGGCTGGCGCAGGGCCAGGATGCGGCGGCAGGCGCCGTCGATGTCCACCTCCATCCGGTTGATCTCGCGGTCCTTCGTCTTCACCGCCTTCGCCAGATCGGCGTCGCGCTCGATCACGGCCTTCACGCTGTGCGAGATCGCGACCTCCACGAGGCCGCCCATCTCCAGCAGCCGGTCGCGCAGCTCGGTGAGCTCGCGCTCGTACGCCTTGTCGATGTGAGTGGTCGCCATCCCGTCGGCCTCCGGCGTGCGGCGCGGTTCGCCCTCGAATCTAGCCGAACTTGCCTGTGACGTAGTCCTCGGTCCGCTGCTCGGTCGGGTTGGTGAAGATCTGCTCCGTGGGCCCGACCTCGACCAGATCGCCCATGTAGAAGAACGCCGTCTGGTCGGAGACCCGGGCCGCCTGCTGCATGTTGTGGGTCACGATCACGATCGTGTACCGGAGCTTGAGCTCGTGGATGAGGTCCTCGATCTTGGCGGTGGCGATCGGATCGAGGGCGCTCGCCGGCTCGTCCATGAGCACCACCTCCGGCTCGACGGCCAGCGCGCGGGCGATGCAGAGCCGCTGCTGCTGGCCGCCGGAGAGGCCGAGCGCGCTCTCGTGGAGGCGGTCCTTCACCTCGTCCCAGAGGGCCGCGCCGCGGAGCGAGCGCTCCACGCGCTCCTCGACGAGCATCCGATCGGAGATCCCGCCGACCCGCAGGCCGTAGGCGACGTTCTCGAAGATCGACTTCGGGAACGGGTTGGACTTCTGGAAGACCATGCCCACGCGCCGGCGCAGCTCCACCGCGTCGAGGTGGTTCGCGTAGATGCTCCGCCCGTCCAGGAGGATCTCGCCCTCGACGCCCGCGCCGGGGATGAGGTCGTTCATCCGGTTGAGGCAGCGGAGGAAGGTGGACTTGCCGCAGCCCGAGGGGCCGATGAGGGCCATCACCTGCCGCTCGGGGAGGGAGAGGCTGACGTTCCGCACGGCGACCTTCTGGCCGTAGCGGATGGAGACGCCGCGCGTCTCCATCTTCGAGTGGGCGCCGTTTCCGCTGGGGGAGCTCATGATCAGTGGGCGCCCGCCGCCCTGCGGCGGGTGCGGGTCCGGATGGCGATGGCCACGAGGTTGAGGGCGAAGGTGAGCACCAGGAGCACGAGGACCGTGGCGTAGAGCAGCGGCAGCGTCGCCTCGACGTCGGGTGACTGCGTGGCGAGCACGTACACGTGGTAGCCGAGGTGCATGAACTGGGTGAAGAGGGAGTCGGGGAGGTCGGGCAGGAAGTAGGCAACGCCGGTGAAGAGGATCGGCGCGACCTCGCCCGCGCCGCGCGCCACCGCGAGGATCGCGCCGGTGAGGATGCCGGGGAGGGCGCCGGGCAGGACCACCCTGGCGAGCGTCTGCGACTTGGTCGCTCCGAGCGCGAGGCTCGCGTCGCGAAGGTCCCGCGGCACGGCGCGGAGCGCCTCCTCGGTGGCGACGATCACGACCGGCAGGGTCAGCACCGCCAGCGTGAGCGAGGCCCAGAGGAGCGCGGGCTTGGCGTAGTGCGGCTCGAGCACGCCCTCGGGGGTGGGCGCGGTGAAGGCCGCGTCCATGCCCGTCCCGATGAACTGGATGAAGAACCCGAGGCCGAAGAGCCCGAAGACGATCGACGGCACGCCCGCGAGGTTCGTGACCGCCACCCGGACCGCCTCCGCCAGCCGGGAGCGCGGCGGCGCGTACTCGTGCAGGTACACGGCGGTGGCGACGCCGACCGGCAGGACCACGATCGTCATGAGCAGCGTCATGACCGCGGTGCCGTAGATGGCCGGGAAGATGCCGCCGCTCGTCATGCCCTCCTCGGGCGCGGAGCTGAGGAACTGCCAGGTCACCCGCCCGATGCCCCCGCGCACCACGTCCCAGAGGATGACCAGGAGCATGGCCACGACCAGGAACGCGGCCGCCCCCGTCAGCCAGGTGAGCCCGCGCCCCGCGATCTTGCGGCCCTGGATCGTCACGCGCTCGCCCCCGACATGCGGCGGACGAGGCGCCGGACGGTGAGCGCTGCGGCCGAGTTGAGGACGAAGGTGAACAGGAACAGCTCGACGCCGATGAAGAAGAGGACCGAGTAGTGGGCGCCGCCGAAGACCACCTCGCCCATCTCGGCGGCGATGGTGGCGGGGAGGCTCCGGATCGAGTCGCCGAACGACCACGTCGTGGTGGCGGCGTTGCCGCTCGCCATGAGCACGATCATGGTCTCGCCGATGGAGCGGCCGAAGCCGAGGACGACCGCCGCGAGCACGCCGGGCGCGGCCGCCGGGAGCACCACCTTGAAGGCCGTCTCCCACGGGGTCGCGCCCAGGGCGAGCGAGGCCTCGCGGTAGGAGCGCGGCACCGCCGCGAGCGCGTCCTCGCTGACGGTGAAGATGACCGGGACCACCGTGAGCGCCAGCGCCACGCCGGCCACCACGGAGTTGAGGCGGGAGGAGAAGCCGAACGTGTCCTGGAGGAACGTCGCGAGCACCATGAGGGCGAAGAACCCGAGGACGACGGAGGGGATGCCGGCGAGGAGCTCGATCGTCGGCTTCAGGACCTCGCGGACCCGGCGCGGCGCGAACTCGGAGGTGTAGAGGGCGGCGGCGACGCCGAGGGGCGCGGCGACCAGCATGGCCACGAGCGTCACCTTCAGCGTCCCGACGAAGAGGGGGATCATCGAGTACTTGGGGACGTCGCCGACCGGCTGCCAGACGAAGCTCGCCGGGCGGCCCTCGCGCCAGACCTGCGGGAGGAACATCCGCGCGTAGTCCACCTCCTCGCGCACGCTCTCCCGCTGGAGGAGCACGGGGAGCGCCTCGCGCGCGACGAACACGAAGATGAGGACGATGGCGAGGATGCCGGTGGCGGCGACGGCGGTGATCCCGGCGGCGATGAGGGCCTCGCGGAGCTGCCGCCTGCGGATGGCGTGGGACGGGCCGGCGGCCCTCCCTTCCTCGGTCTCGACCGCCACGCGCACGGAAGCGGAATTCTCCATGGCTCTGCCTCGCGCGCGTGGCGGGAACGTGACGAAACGGTTACGCCGTCACTTGACCGGGAAGTAGCCGACCTTGGTGACGATCGCCTGCCCCGCCGGGGAGAGGCAGAACTTCATGAAGGCCGCGGCCTCGGCGCCCGGCTTGCCGCGCGTGTACATGAACAGCGGGCGCGCCAGCGGGTACGTGCCGGCGGCGACGTTCTCGGGCGAAGGCAAGTAGCCCTGACCGTCCTTGCCGACGATCTTGACCTCCTTGACCCCCTTGGCGTACGCCGCGCCGCCGTAGCCGATGCCGAGCTTCTCCTTCGCGACCGCGTTCACCACGGCCGCGGTGCCCGGGAGCGTCTGCGCGTTGGAGGCGAAGTCGTCGCCCTGGAGCACGTTGTCCTTGAAGAAGACGTACGTCCCCGAGGAGTTCTCGCGCGAGTAGAGGACGATCTTCGCGTCCGGGCCGCCGACGTCCTTCCAGTTCGTCACGTCGCCGTTGTAGATGGACCGGAGCTGCTCGATCGTGAGCTGCTGGATCCCGCTCGACTCGTGCACGTAGACGGCGAGCCCGTCCTGGGCGACGGCGGTCTCCGTCGGGAGCACGCTGTAGCGGTCGCGGACCTTGGCCTGCTCGTCCTTCTTCATCGGGCGGGAGGCGTTGGCGATGTCGGTCGTGCCGTTGATGAGCGCGGCGATGCCGATGCCCGAGCCGCCACCCGTGACCTGCACCTTCTTGCCGGGGTTCTGCTTCATGTACTCCTCGGCCCAGCGCTGGGCGAGGATGACCATCGTGTCGGAGCCCTTGACCGTCACGGCGGCGCTCGCGGCGAGCGGAAGCCCGGAGACGGCGAGGGCGAGGAGGATGCGCTTCATCATGGTGTGCTCCTTCTGGTTCTCGTGAGTCCTAGAACTTGGCCTGGGCCTGGATCGTGTAGACGTCGGTCTCCTCGACGGTGCCGGCGGGATCCCCCGCGCCGGAGCCGACCGTCGCCCCGTTCATCGGGTGGGTCCAGAGCGCGGTGAGCCTGTAATTGCCGCCGACGAACATGTGAAGGGCGACGTCGAGGGCGCGGAGCTCCTTCACGGTCTTGGCCGTCGCCTCGAGGTTGTTGTTCCGCACGTACGACTCGTAGCGGGCGGCGAGGACGAACATCTGTCCGAGGTTCTGCGTCAGGGTCGCGTGCCAGGCGTGGCCTGTGACGCCGAGGTCGCCGCCCGCGCCACCGCCGCTCGCGAGGGTGGTGGTGCCGACGATGAACTCACCCTTGAGGGCCGTGCCGCCGATCGGGAGGAGGTCGAGGTAGAGCTGCGCGTCGGCGCCGAGGCGCTTGCGGTCCTCGGTGACGTTCGGGTTGGCGCGGTAGTCGGTGGTCTTCCCGTACCAGCCCGAGACGCCGCCGGTCACGAGGCCGAAGTCGAACCCGAGCCGGCCGACGACGTCCTTGTGCTGGTCGTTGTCCCAGTTCTTCCCGCCCTCGACGCCGTTGCCGTTGAACACGCCCGCGCGGAGGTTGAACGGACCGTAGGCCCCGCGGACCGTGACGCCGAGGTCGTACTCGCCCGCGAGCCAGGTCCGCGCGCCGCGGAACCGCTCCAGGAGATCGAGGTCGGAGGAGGACCGCACGCCGACGTCGTAGCCGAACGGGAGGAGCTGGAGGCCTGCGTCGATCGCGAGGCCGCCGAGGCCGCCGAGCTTCGGCAGCCGCACGCTGGCGTACGCCTCCTTGGCGGTGACCGCGGAGGGCGAGGCGTCGAGCTGCAGCACGAGCTGCGCGACGTCGGCGCTGTACACCCCCTTGAGCCGCGCGCGGCGGACGTGGAACCCGGTCTGGCTGGGCCCGCTGGACGGCGCCGACGACGGCGACTGGTAGTACGCGTTGTACGAGCAGTTCGGCTGCCGGTTCCCGATGCACTCCTGGTACGCCCAGCGCGCCTGGACGTAGCCCGAGAACTTGAGCCGGGACAGCGACAGGAGGGAGCCCTTCGCCTCGGCGAGCTGCTCCTCGAGCGCGGCGAGGCGCCCCTCGAGGGCGGCGACGTCTGCGGCCTGCTGCTCCTGCTCCTGCGGGTCTTGCTGCGCTTCCTGCGCCCGTGCGGCGGAGGCCACGGAGAGCGCGACGACGGCGATCACGATGCGGTTCATGGTTCCCCTGCTCCCTTCCCTGGAGCGGCTTGGCGAGCTGGTGGGCTCGATGACCGCCTGGTTCTAGGAGCCGCCCGTGGCACCGGCGGGGCAGGCGCGTGACGATTCGGGCACGGCGTCACAGAGGGTGAATATGGTGGGGATCGCCTTCCGCGGCGGGGAGCCGGACCCAGAAGTGGCTCCCGCCGGCGCCGCTCTCCACCCCCACGTCGCCGCCCATCCCCTGCGCGAGGTGCTTCACGATGGCGAGGCCGAGGCCCGTCCCCCCCTGGTCGCGCGAGCGCCCGGTGTCCACGCGGTAGAAGCGCTCGAAGATCCTGGGGAGGTGGTGGCGCTCGATCCCGGGCCCCGTGTCCTGGACGCCGATCACCCAGTCGAGCCCGTCGCGGCCGGCGCGGATCGTCACGCCGCCCTCGGTGGTGTACTTCACCGCGTTGTCCACCAGGTTCACGAGCACCTGCTCGAGGGCGCGCGCGTCCGCCCGGACCGAGGCTTCACCCGGGACGTCGAGCGAGAGCGAGAGCCCCTTCTCCCGGGCCGGGCGGGCGAGCAGCTCGAGGACCTGCTCCGCGAGGCTCCGCACCGCGACCGGCGCGCGCTCGAGCCGCCACTCGCGCGACTCGATCCGGGAGAGATCGAGCAGGTCGTGCGTGAGCTGCGCGAGGCGCTCGGCGTGGCGCGCGACGATGTCCACGAAGTGGCGGGCGGAGGCGGGGTCCGCGAGCGCGCCGGCCTGCAGGGTCTCGGCCGCGACGCGGATGGCGGAGATCGGGGTCCGGAGCTCGTGGCTCGCGTTCGCGACGAAGTCGCGCCGCGTCGCCTCGGCCCGCTTCGCGTCGGTGACGTCGCGGAGGAGCACCAGCACCTCGCCGCGCAGGAGCGGCGCGAGCGTCGCGAGGTGGGTCCGCCGCTGGAGCACGAGCTCGAGCCGCCGGGCGGTGCCCTCGAGCGCGCGCCGCACGGCGTCGGAGAGCTCGGCGCTCCGGGTGACCTCGAGCGGCGTCTGGCCGACGGCGCGCGCGTTCGCGGCCAGGGTGTCGAACGCGGCGTTTGCCACCCGGATGCGGCCATCGGTGGCGACCAGCGCCGCGGCGTCGGGCAAGGCGGAGAGGAGCTCCTGCTCTGCGGGATCGCGCGCGGCGGCGAAGCGCCGGAGCTCGCGCTCCGCGAGCAGCTCCGCGAGCTCCCGCACCTCGCGGCCGAGATCGGCCCGCGGCCCACCCGCGAGCTCGGCGCGGAGGGCCCGGATGGCGGCGGCGAGCGGGGTGCGCGTGAGCATGCGGGGGCCTCAGGACTTGTCGCTCGGATCCACGAGCCGGTAGCCGATCCCGCGCACCGTCTCGAGGAGGTCGCGCCCCGACCCGAGCTTCTCGCGCAGGCGCTTCACGTGCGTGTCCACCGTGCGGGTCTCCACCTCGGAGGACATCTCCCAGACGTCCTCGAGGAGCTGCTCGCGCGACTGGACGCGGCCGAGCCGGGACATGAGCGTCGTGAGGAGCTTGAACTCGAGCGGGGTGAGCTGGACCTCCGCGCCGTCCACGTACGCCCGGTGCGCGTCGAGGTCCACGCGGATCGGCCCGACCTCGGGCGGCGGCCGCTCCAGGGGCCGCCCGCCGCCCGCGCGCCGGAGCACGGCCCGGAGCCGCAGCACGAGCTCGCGCACGCTGAAGGGCTTCGTCACGTAGTCGTCGGCCCCGAGCTCGAAGCCGACCACCCGGTCCACCTCCTCGCCCTTCGCCGTGAGCATCACGACGGGGAGGTGCCGGGTCCGCGGATCGCCCTTGATCTGGCGGCAGATCTCGGTGCCGGAGACGTCCGGCAGCATCACGTCGAGGAGGACGAGGTCCGGCGTGCGGCGGCGGAGCTGCGAGAGCGCCTGCTCGCCGGTCGTGGCGAGCAGCGTCTCGAACCCCGCGGCGCGGAGGTTGAAATCGAGGAGCGACAGGAGGTCCCGCTCGTCGTCGACCAGGAGGACGGAGGTCACGGGTGCTCCTCTACAACGGCGTGCGTGACGACTCCATGGCGGAGGCGCCACGGACCGGTGAAGTCGTCACGCGGCGCGACCTGGGTGGAGTCGGGGCACCGTCCCATCGCTGCGGGGCGGGGATTGCATGGGCACCTGGATCCCCGCGCGCTAGGATGCGCAACCCGGTGACCGCCCCGCGCCCCCACCCGGCGACCCCCGCCCAGGACCCGGCCGTGACCGGTGAGGCGCGGTCGGCGCACGGCGAGGGGCCGCAGGTCCCGGCGCTCACCCCGGCCGGGTGGATGGTGAGCTCCCTGGGCATGGTTCTCTGCGTCGGCGCGGCGGACTACATCACGCGGACCGACCTCCTGCTCATCCTCTTCTACCTGGCGCCGATCGGCTTCGCGACCTGGTTCGCGAGCCTGCGCGGCGGGCTCGGCGTCGCGGTCCTCTCCGCGCTCGTCTCGACGGGCGCGGACTCCCTCTACCGGGCCCAGTTCCACCGCGGCGCGCTCGAGCCGGGGGTCGTCGTCTGGAACGGCTTCATGATCCTCGGCACCGCGCTCGCGCTCGTCGTGACGCTGGCCGCGCTCAAGAACCGGCTCGAGGCGCAGGAGCTCCTCGCGCGGACCGACGCGCTCACGCGCATCGCCAACCGCCGCGCCTTCTTCGAGGCGGCCTCGCTCGAGCTCGAGCGCGTGCGCCGCCACGGGCGGCCGCTCACCGTCGCGTACGCGGACATCGACGACTTCAAGCTCGTGAACGACCGGCTCGGGCACGCGCAGGGCGACGCGCTGCTCGTGGCGGTCGCGCAGACGCTCCGCGGCGCGACGCGGCCGTTCGACACCGTGGCGCGGCTCGGCGGGGACGAGTTCGGGATCGTCCTCCCCGAGACCGCCGCCGCGGCCGCCGACGCCATCCTCACGCGGCTGCGGGACGAGGTGCTCGCCGCGGCGGCGCGGGGGGGGTGGCCGATCGGCTTCTCCGTCGGGGCCGCGGTGTTCCTGGTCCCGCCCCGCGACGTGGACGAGCTCACCGCGCGGGCCGACGAGCTCATGTACACGGTGAAGCGGGGCGCGAAGGGGTCCGTCCGGATCGGCGTCTTCGACGGGAACCAGATCTGGGCGAGCGCGGTGCCGGGGTGAGAACCGCGCCCGTGCCCCTCCCCGCGCCCGTGCCCGCGTAAATGATGCGGGCCTGCTTTGCCGCAGGACCACGGCCACCTTTCCCCATACACTGCGCCGCATGCGTTTCTTCGCCACCGCGGCAAAGGGGACGGAGGGCGCGCTGCGCCGGGAGCTCGCGGGGCTGCGCCTCGCCGGCGTGCGCGGGGACCGCGGCGGCGTCGTCTTCGAGGGCGAGCTCGAGGCCGGGATGCGCGCCTGCCTCCACGCCCGGACGGCCATGCGCGTGCTGCTCGAGCTGGACCGCTTCCCCGCGCCGTCGCCCGAGGCGCTCTACGACGGGGTCCGCGCCCTCGCCTGGCAGGACTGGCTCACCGTCCGCACCACGCTCGCGGTCGAGGCCACGGTCGGCTCCTCGGCGGTGACGCACTCGGGGTTCGCCGCGCTCAAGGTGAAGGACGCCGTGGTCGATCGCCTCCGCGACGCGCTCGGGGCCCGTCCGGACGTGGACCCGAAGGACCCCGACGTCCGCATCGTGCTCCACCTCCACCACGACGAGGCGACCCTCTCGCTCGACCTCGCCGGCGCGCCGCTCCACCGGCGCGGCTACCGCGCGGCCATGACCGAGGCGCCGCTCAAGGAGACGCTCGCGGCGGCGGTGCTCCTGCTCGGGCAGGTCGATCCGCGGCTGCCGTTCGTCGATCCCATGGCCGGGTCGGGCACGCTCGCCATCGAGCACGCGCTCCGCGCACGCCGGATGGCGCCGGGGCTCGGGCGCGCGTTCGGGTTCCAGCGCTGGCCGATGTACCGCGGCGCGCCGCAGTCGGCGTGGGACCGCATGAAAGCCGAGGCCGCCGCGGCGGCGCTGCCCCGCGCCCCCGCGCCGATCCTCGCGCGCGATGGCCACCCGAAGGCGATCGAGGCGCTCCGCCGGAACGTCGCCGCGGCCGGGCTCGCCGCCGACATCGTCGTCGAGCAGGCCGACGCGCGGGACCTCGCGCCGATCGCCGCGGAGGGGACCCTCGTCTCGAACCCGCCGTACGGCGAGCGGCTGGGCGGCGGGAGGGAACCCGTTCGCCCTGAGCGTAGGCCCGCGAAGCGGGCCGGAGTCGAAGGGCGAACGATCGAGCGGCACGAGCACGGTGACCGCGGGGACGAGGTCGTCGCCACGAAGAAGCTCGCCGGCTTCTACCGCGGCCTCGCCGGGATGGTGGCCCGCCACGCCGGCTGGTCGGTCGTGCTCCTCTCCGGGAACCCGCTCCTCCAGAAGGCGATCCCGCTCCGGCCGGAGGTGGATCACCGCCTCTGGAACGGACCGCTCGAGGTGCACCTGCTCAGGTACCGGGTGCCCTGAGCGGTCACTGTGCGTGATACACCTTGACCGTCGTGCCGGCGCCGTCCACCGCGCTCAGGATCTTCCCGTCGGCCGAGAGCGTCACGACCGCACCCTGGAACGGCGTCGAGAGCCTCTCCTCCTTCCACGTCTCGCCCCCGTCCCTCGTCCGGTAGACGTGGCCCTCGAGCCCGCCGCCCTCGTTGAGCGTCGCCGCGAGGATCCCCTCGGCGCCCAGGAAGCGGAGCGCCGCCGTCGGGCCCTTCGTCGGCGGGAGCACGCCCTTCGGGAGCGGCGTCGGAACGCTGGCCCACGTCCGGCCCAGGTCGTCGGAGCGCCAGAGGTCGCCGTTCACGTCGAGGAGCCGGAGCACGGGCGGCCCGCCCTCCTCGGCGAGCGAGACGGCCGCGACGGGGGCGGCGGCGTCCGGCGGCAGGAGCGCTCGCCAGGTGCGGGCGCCGTCGGACGTGAGGCCGAGCTCCTCGTCCGTGGCGACGACGCCGCGCTTCGCGTCGAGGAAGGACACGTGGCGCGGGTGATGTGGGTATGCGCCGCCGAAGGTCGCGCCGCGCTCGTAGTGGACGCCGACGTCCGGCGAGAGGCGTACGTCGCCGCCCCCGCCGACGTTCACCACGAGGCCGGGAACGGCGTCGAGGCCGTATCGGCAGACGTCGCGGGCGTACCCGGGGGAGAAGCTCTTCCCGCCGTCGACGCTCCGGTGCATCGGCGCGGGGCAGCCGGTCGCGAAGCTCCGCTGCTCGTCCAGGAACGCGACCGCGACGGTGCCCTGCGGCACGGGGACCTCCCGCGCGAGCCTCCAGCGCGCGGGCGAGGGGGCGGCGACGATGGGGGGGAGCGCGAGCGCGAGTGCGAGGAGCAGGGGTGCGAGGCGTCCGGAGCTGGTCATGGCAAGGCCCTCCTCCCGCTCCTGTTACCAGGTCCGACGCCCGGCCCGGAACGCGGCAGGGTTGGATTCTCCGTCCCATGCGCGGGACAATGGGCGACGGGAGGAGCTTCGATGACCGACGTCGATCTGAACGCCGTCGCCGCCTTCGCCGGCGTCCTCGAGGCCGGCACGTTCCGGGGGGCCGCGCTCGCGCTGCGGGTCCCGCGGTCCACGATCAGCCGCAAGATCGCGGAGCTCGAGGACCAGCTCGGCGTGCGGCTCCTCGAGCGGACCACCCGCGCCGTCCGGCCCACGGACGAGGGCGCCGCGTACCACCGCCAGGTCCTGCCCGCGCTGGAGGCGCTCCGCGAGGCGGAGCGCACGCTGTCCGCCGGCCGGGTGGCGCCCTCGGGGCGCCTCCGGATCACCGCCCCGGACTTCTTCGGCGCCGAGCCCGCGTTCGCGGAGGTGCTCACGGAGTACATGCGCCTCTACCCCGGGGTGGAGCTGGAGGTCGAGTGCACGAACCGGCGGATCGATCTGCTCGCGGAGGGGTTCGATCTCGCGATCCGCGCCGGCCATCTGCCCGACTCGACGCTGGTCAGCCGCCGGCTCGGCCGACCGCAGCAGGTCCGCCTGTACGCGAGCCCCGCGTACCTCCGCGCGCGCGGGACGCCGCGCCGGGTCGAGGACCTCGCGCACCACGACTCCCTCGTCCTCGGCGGCGGGCCGCGGTCGTGGCCGCTCCGCCGGGGCCGGCGCATCGCCGAGGTCCCGGTCCGCGTCCGCGCCTCGGCGAGCGGGTTCGAGCTGCTCCGGGCGCTGGCCCTGGCCGGACACGGCATCGCGCGGCTGCCCGAGTACCTCGCCGCCGAGGACGTCCGGCGCGGTGCGCTCCGGACGGTGCTCGACGCGTGGGCGCCGCCTCCCCTCCCGCTCCACGTCGTCCACCCCAGCGCGCGCCATCTCACGGTCAAGCTGCGGAGGCTGCTCGAGCTGCTCGACGCGCGGTTCGGGGAGAAGCGCTCCTCGTAGGGTCACTCGCCCGGCGCGACCTTCAGCACGTACTCCCGGGTCTCGGCGACGTGTCCGTCCCAGGGGCGGCGGTAACGAAACTCCAGCCTGAAGGTTCCGAGCTCCCGTGGCTCGAGGAGGAAGCGGTCCGCGCCTCCGCCGCCGAGCCCGGGACCGCCCGGCCGGAACGATCGCTCGGCGACGCGCACGGAGCCGCCGGTCTCGAGCGTCCACTCGTACCCCGTCGTCGGGTGGGAGGGGAGCTCCAGCGGGAACGGCTGGCCGAGCCGGGCGTGAAGCGCGCCGGTGGGGTCCACGTCCCCTCGCGGTCGGATGGTCACGAGCTGAACGCCTCGGTGTCCACCCACTCGGCCTTCAGCATCGACCACCAGTCCACGGCCATGGACTGGCGGACGTACTCGTACGGGAGCCAGCCGTAGCCGCCGTCTCCCCACCCCGTGCCCCAGGAGTTCCGGATGAGCAGCGCTCCCTTCGTCGGCTCCGTCGTGGGCGAACGCCGGATCTCCTTCTTGTCGTCGTAGCCGACGGCGATCACGGCGTGGCCACCTCGCACGCGGTCCCCCGCGGCCGGGAAGGGGATCTCGCCCGTCCGAGCCGCTTGCGCGATGGAGTCGTAGACCGTGAAGCCGAACATCGACGGGATGCTCTTCTGGAGGAAGAGCTTGATCCTCGCGAGCAGGGCCTCGCGCGCGATGGTCTCCGGCTTGTCGAGGCGGAAGTAGACCAGCGCCTGGAAGCTCTGCGCGTACGCGTAGCAGAACGGCGTCGGCTCCTGGTCGAAGTTGGTGATGACGTACGGAAGGTACTGCTCGGGGGGCATGCCGAAGAGCGCCAGCGCGCCCATCGTCGTGCGCAGGTACGCCCCGGTGTCACCGGTCCAACCAAGCAGGTTCCGCGTCACCTTGTAGAGGAACAGGCGCGAGAGGTCGAACTCCCGGTGGTGGGCGCGCTTGACCAGGAACTCGTACAGCCCGGCGCCGGCCTGCGCCGTGCACGAACCGAGCGCTCCCTGATCCTCGATCGGCGTGCAGTCCTTGCGGAGATCGACCGGGTGGTCCGCCGTCTCGTTCGAGTCGAGCGCCCTGAGGCCGATCCGCTGGAGGAGCGGCAGGACCTCCGGGTGATCCAGGCCGTAGTCCCGGTGGTCGGGCAGATCTCGCAGCCACCCCATCGCGCCCACGACCACCGGCTGCCCGCCGGTCTCGAGGACGACCGGCGTCGGCCGTTGCCCGACGCGGACGTCCGTCGCGCGACCACTGACGTCGGTGGGGATCTGGGCCAGCTCGTACAGGTTCGCCATGACTCGCTCCCTTCGCTCCGCGGCGGCAGCTCTCGGCCGCGCGGTGGAGGGCACGATACGCTCGCGGAGGGGACCGGGGTCGGGCGTCTCGGAGCCCCACCGTCGGGCGTCACGAATAGTGACACCCGCGGGCCGTGCATGCGCGCGCACACCCGACGTGCGGGAGAGCGCCGGCCCGCGGCGCGCGGCGGGGGAGCGCCGCCGTCGCGGGATCGCCGGATCGCTCCGCCCGGAGCGACGGCGCAGGCGCCCCGAGGAGGCCCCGCGC
>JAEYOU010000256.1 GCA_023411405.1 Pseudomonadota bacterium
GCCGGAGCCGGAGCCGGAGCCGGAGCGTGCGCCCGCCGCCGCGGCGTCCGCCCCGGATCGCGACGCGCGGCAGGCGAGGGACCCATGAGCCTGTCCGGCCCCGACCGGTCGAGCGGGGGGCTCTCGGGTCCGTTCATCCGGCGCCCGGTGATGACCACGCTCGTCATGGGCGGGATCTTCGCCTTCGGGATGGCCGCCTACCGGCAGCTCCCCGTGGCCGACCTGCCCAGCGTGGACTTCCCCACGATCCAGGTGACCGCCGAGCTGCCCGGCGCGAGCCCGAGCACCATGGCGGCGTCGGTCGCCACGCCCCTCGAGCGCCAGTTCACGACCATCGCCGGCCTGGCGACCATGAACTCGAGCTCCTCGCTGGGCTCGACCGAGATCACGCTCACCTTCGACCTCTCGCGCGACATCGACACGGCGGCGCAGGACGTCCAGTCCGCGATCGCCGCCGCCGCCCGCAGGCTCCCGGAGGGCATGCCCGCGCCGCCCAGGTACCGCAAGGTGAACCCGGCCGATCAGTCGATCGTCATCATCGCCCTCACCTCGCCGACGCTGCCGCTCTCGCAGCTCGACGAGTACGGCGAGACCTTCCTCGCGCAGCGCATCTCGTCGGTCCCCGGCGTCGCGCAGGTCCAGGTGTTCGGCTCGCAGAAGCACGCCGTCCGCATTCAGCTCGATCCGCTCCAGCTCGCCTCGCGGGGCCTGGGCATCGACGAGGTGGCGCGGGCGATCTCGGCCGCGAACCCGAACCTCCCCACCGGCACCCTCCAGGGGCCGAGCACCGCGACCACCATCCAGCCCTCGAGCCAGCTCACCCACGCCGCGGACTACCAGCGGCTCGTGGTCGCCTCGCGCAACGGGTCGCCCGTGCGGCTCGCCGAGATCGGCCGCGCGATCGACAGCGTCGAGAACGACCAGAGCGCCGCCTGGTACTACACGCCCGCCCTCGGCATCCAGCGCGCCATCGTCCTCGGCGTGCAGCGGCAGCCGGGGACGAACACCGTGGAGGTGGCGCGCGCGGTCCTGGCGGTCCTCCCGGAGGTGCAGGCGCAGCTCCCGGCGTCGGTCCGCGCCGAGGTCCTCTTCGACCGCTCGACGTCCGTGCGCGAGTCGGTGCACGACGTGCAGCTCACGCTCCTGCTCACGATGGTGCTCGTCGTGGCGGTGATCTTCGTCTTCCTGCGGAGCGGCCGCGCCACCCTCATCCCCGCCCTCGCGCTCCCGCTGTCCATCGCGGGCACGTTCGGCGTCATCTGGCTCCTCGGCTACAGCCTCAACAACCTCTCGCTCATGGCGCTCACGCTGGCCGTCGGCTTCGTGGTGGACGACGCCATCGTGATGCTGGAGAACGTCGTCCGCCACGTGGAGGGCGGCGAGCCGCCCCGCGAGGCGGCGCTCCGCGGCGCGAAGGAGATCGCCTTCACGATCGTCTCGATGACGATCTCGCTCGCGGCGGTGTTCCTCCCGGTGCTGTTCATGGGCGGGATCGTCGGCCGGCTCTTCCGCGAGTTCGCCGTCACCATCGCGGTGGCGATCCTCATCTCCGGCCTCGTCTCCCTGACGCTCACCCCGATGATGGCCGCGCGGATCCTGCGCCACCAGGCGGAGGAGCGGCACGGCCGGCTCTTCCGGGCGACGGAGCGCGCGTTCGACGCGATGCAGGGCGTCTACCTGCGCGGCCTGCGCTGGTCGCTCGACCACCGGCGTACGATCCTGGTCGTCACCGCGCTCTCGCTGGTGGCGATGGTGCCGCTCTTCCGCGCCGTGCCGAAGGGCTTCCTCCCCAGCGAGGACACCGGCCAGCTGGTGGCGTTCACCGAGGGACGCCAGGGCGTGAGCTGGGAGGCCATGACCGCGCACCAGCAGGAGGCGGCGGCCGTCGTGGCCGAGGACCCGGCCGTCGCGGGGTTCATGTCGAGCGCGGGCGCGCGCCCCGGCTCGCCGGGGAACACCGGGCGCCTGTTCATCCGCCTCGCCCCGCGCGACGAGCGGCCCGGCGTCGACGCGGTGATGGCGCGGCTCCGCCCGAAGCTGGCGCAGATCCCGGGGTTCCGCGTCTTCCTCCAGAACCCCCCCGCGATCCGCATCGGCGGGCAGGCCTCGCGGAGCCAGTACCAGCTCACGCTCCAGGGGACCGACACGGAGGCGCTCTACGCCGCCGCGCCGAAGCTCGAGGCGCGGCTCCGCGAGCTGCCCGGCCTGCGCGACGTGACGAGCGACCTCCAGCTCTCGAACCCGCAGGTCAAGGTCGCCATCGACCGCGACCGCGCCGCCGCCCTCGGCGTCACCCCCGAGGCGATCGACACCGCGCTCGCCACCGCGTACGCGAGCCGGCAGGTCGCGACGGTCTATACTTCGAGCAACGACTACTCCGTGATCGTCGAGCTCGAGCCGCGGTACCGCGCCGGCGCCGAGGCGCTCTCGCTCCTGCGCGTCCGCTCCTCCGGCGGCCAGCTGGTCCCGCTCGACGCCGTCGCCCGGCTGGAACGCGGGGTGGGGCCGCTCTCGGTCTCCCACGCCGGCCAGCTCCCCTCGGTGACGGTCGCCTTCAACCTCGACCCCGGGACGTCGCTCGGCGACGCCGTGGCCGCGGTGAACGCCACGGCGGCCGAGGTCCTTCCGGCGGGCGTGACCAGCCGGTTCCAGGGCGTCGCCGACGCGTTCCAGGCCTCGATGTCCGGGCTCGGCTGGCTGCTGCTCCTCGCGATCGCGTTCATCTACCTCGTGCTCGGCGTCCTCTACGAGAGCTACGTCCACCCCGTCACGATCCTCACCGCGCTCCCCTTCGCCGGGTTCGGCGCGCTCCTCACGCTCCTCGTGTTCCGGACCGAGCTCTCGATCTACGCCTTCGTCGGCGTGATCCTCCTCGTCGGGCTCGTGAAGAAGAACGGCATCATGATGATCGACTTCGCGATCGAGGAGCGGCGGCGGGGCCGCACCGCGCGGGACGCGATCTTCGACGCCTGCCGGGTCCGCTTCCGGCCGATCACGATGACGACGCTCGCGGCGCTGGTCGGGACGCTCCCGATCGCGATGGGGATCGGCGCCGGGGCGGAGGCGCGCCAGCCGCTCGGCCTCGCGGTGGTCGGCGGCCTGCTCTTCTCGCAGGCGCTCACGCTCTTCGTGACGCCGGTCTTCTACACGTACCTCGAGGCCTTCTCGGACGCGTGGAGGAGCCGCCGCCGATCGGAGCCGGCCGAGCGCCCCCCGCAACCCCGCGAACTCCCTCGGGTGGCGGAGCCTCGCTCAAGCCCCGGGAATCCTTGACAACAGCGCGGGCAGGATCGTATATGACCGCCCTTCCGGAGGCCCGGCCGGCGCGGCGCACCAACGCGCGGAGCCGAAGCATCCTCCCAGATTCCGAGGAGATGGCGATGTACGCGGTGATTCGGACCGGCGGGAAGCAGTATCGCGTCGCCCAGGGCGACCGCCTCAAGATCGAGAAGCTGACCGGCGACCTCGGCGGCAAGGTGGCGTTCGAGGTCCTGCTCGTCGGCGGCGACGGCGCCGCGAGGATCGGCAAGCCGCTCGTCGACGGCGCGGCGGTCGAGGGCGAGATCGTCTCCCAGGGCAAGCAGCGGAAGGTGATCAACTTCCGCAAGAAGAAGGAGGGCTGGACCAAGAAGCGCGGTCACCGGCAGCCCTTCACCGAGGTCGTCATCACGTCGGTCCGGGCCTGACCCGGCGCGGAAGGCAGGCAACGAACCATGGCTCACAAAAAAGGTCAGGGCTCCTCGCGCAACGGGCGCGACTCCCCCGGGCAGCACCGCGGCATCAAGGTGTACGGCTCGGAGAAGGTGATCGCCGGCAACATCCTGGTCCGCCAGGTCGGCACCCTCGTCCACCCCGGCAAGAACGTCGGCATGGGCAAGGACTACACGCTGTTCGCCCTCGTGGACGGGACCGTGAAGTACTCCCGCACCCGCGGCGACCGGCGGGTCGTCTCGGTGCTGGAAGGCTAGTCGCGTACCGTGCTGGGATTCGGACGCCGCGGCCCCACGGGGTGCGCGGCGTTCGGCGTTTGATGGGATGGTCA
>JAEYOU010000024.1 GCA_023411405.1 Pseudomonadota bacterium
GCTCCACGGTGCGCGGCCGCTGCGGCGGCGGAAGCGCCGTGCTCGGCCGCGGCGGCCGCAGATCCTCGACGGTGAGCCCGAGCCCGATGGCGCCCGCCTCGAGCCAGTCGTGCTGGCCGGCGAGCACCTCGCGGCCGACCGCGTACGCGAGGTCGTCCTCGTTGTGCCAGAGGGCGTCGAACAGCCCGTTCACGGTCCGGCGAGAGGTCCGGCAGAACGCGTCGGCGAGGCGCGCCGCCCGCGCCGCCTCTGGCAGGCCGGCGCGGCGGAGCGCGTCCGCGCGCATCACCGAGGCCGACATGGCGAACAGCTCGTTCGCGATGTCCACGAGGCGGAACAGGAAGCCCTGCTTGCGCTCGAGCTTCGGCCCGAACCGGACCATGCCGTGGAAGACCTGCCGCGCGAGCTTCCGCGAGGAGCGGTCGACGAAGCGGAGGTGCCGGGCGAGCCGGCCGTACCCGGAGTAGCGCGGCGCGAGGAGGCCCCGGAACCAGAGACCGAGGTACCAGGTCGCGTAGAACGCGCCGACCCTGGGGAGCATCGCGAGCTTCTTGCCGGTGGGGACCTTCGGGTCGATGAGCCCGCCCGCCACCTGGAGGTGCTTGTCCACGGCCTCGCGGGCCATGAAGAGGTGCATGATCTCGGAGGAGCCCTCGAAGATCGTGTTGATCCGGCAGTCGCGCATCCAGCGCTCGACGCCCACCGCCGCCTCGCCGCGCCGCTCGAGCGACCGCTCCGTCTCGTAGCCCCGCCCGCCGCGGAGCTGCATCACCTCGTCGAGCAGCCGCCAGGTCTTGACGGTGTTCCACTCCTTGACCGCCGCCGCCTCGAGCCGGATGTCGTAGCCGGGCTTCTCGGCGAGCGACTGGGCGAGCTCGGACACGGCCTCCATCGCGAAGCTCGTCGAGGCCATCGCCGCGAGCTTGTGGGCGATGACCTCGTGCTTGCCGATCTCCTGCCCCCACTGCGCGCGGGCGCTGGCCCACTTGCGCGAGAGCTCGAGGCCGGTCTTCGACCCGCCGACCACCGCCGCCGGGATGGAGAGGCGGCCGGTGTTGAGCGTCGTCAGGGCGATCTTGAGCCCGCGCCCCTCCTTCCCGATGAGGTTCTCCACCGGGATCTTCACGTCGGTGAAGCGGAGGGCGGCGTTGGCGAGCGCCTTGAGCCCCATGAACCGGCAGCGGTGCGTGATCTCCACGCCCGGCCAGGAAGTCTCGACGACGAAGGCGCTGATCGCCTCCGTCCTCGGGTTCTTCGCCATCACCACGAGCAGCTCGGCGAGGGTGCCGTTCGTGCACCAGAGCTTCTCGCCGTTGAGGACGTAGTGGGTCCCGTCCGGCGAGAGCTCCGCCGTCGTCGAGAGCCGCGCCGGGTCGGAGCCCACGTTGAGCTCGGTGAGGGCGAACGCGCTGATCGCGCCGCGGGCGATCCGCGGCAGGTACTTCTGCTTCAGCTCGTCGGAGCCGAAGATCTTGAGCGGCTGGGGCACGCCGATCGACTGGTGGGCCGAGAGCAGGGCGGTGAGGTTCGCGTCGACGCTGCCGAGCAGCGTCATCACCTTGCCGTACTCGACCTGGTTGAAGCCGAGGCCGCCGTACTCCGTCGGGATCTTCATCCCGAACGCGCCCATCGCGCGGAGCGCCTCCAGCACCTCGGGTGGATACTCGCCCTTCTCGTCGATCTCGTTGGGATCGACCTTCTCCGCGAGGAACGCCTCGAACTCCGCGTACCACCGCCGGAACTCCGGCCGCTCGGCCCCGCCCAGCGGGTAGTCGCGGATCAGGTTCAGCCGGAGCTTCCCGAGGAACATGTCCCGGAGGAAGCCGGCGCCCTGCCACTCGGTCTCGCGCGATGCCTCGGCGACTTGCCGGGACCGCTGGTACTCCTCGTTCCCTCTCGTGCTCTCGCTCATGGCCTCTCCCGGCGGACGGGCGGGGATGCGACATCCCTGCCGATTCTCGAGTCAAGTTAACGCGCTGCGGCTACCGGCGCAGCGCGTCGCACGGGGATCGTTTAGGGTGTCGCCCCGAAGAGGGGACAACGAAGGTTTCACCCCGACCCGCCCGAGGCGGCGGACGTCCGGCCCAGGCGGCTGGACCGCCGCTAAGAAGAGACGATCAGGAGACCGCGGAGATGACGCACCCCACCGACGACAAGACCTACCGGCTTCCGCCACACGTTCGCCCCACGTCCTACGCGGCGGAGCTCTCCGTCGATCCCGCCGGCCCGGGGTTCGCGGGACGGATCCGGATCGGTTTGGCGCTGTCGACGCCGGCGGAGGAGCTCGTGCTGCACGCGGCGGAGCTGGAGATCGAGGAGGTCGCGCTCTCGGTCGGCGGGCGGGCGGTCGCGCCGGTCGAGCGCCGCCTCGTGCCCGCGAGCGAGACGCTGGTGCTCCGGTTCGCCGCTCCGGTCCCGGCGGGCGAGGCGAGCCTCTCCCTGACCTTCCGCGGCGCGGTCTCCGGCGGGCTGCGCGGGCTCTACCGCGCCGGGCCGGGCCTCGTCGCGACGCAGTTCGAGGCCGCCGACGCGCGCCGCGTCTTCCCGTGCCTCGACGAGCCCGCGTTCAAGGCACCCTGGAAGCTCACGGTCGAGGTTCCGGAGGGCGTCCTCGTCCTCTCGAACGGGAGCCCGGTGGCCGAGGAGGCGCGCGGCGGGAAGCGCCGGGTGACGTTCGCCGAGACGCCGCCCCTCCCGACGTACCTCGTCGCGGTCGTCGCCGGGCGCCTCGAGGCGCTGCCGCCCGTGGTCTCGCGCAAGGTGCCGGTGCGGACCTGGGCGACCGCGGAGAAGCTCGGGCTCACCGGCTTCGGCCAGACCGTCGCGGCCGAGGTCCTGCCGCGCCTCGAGGACTACTTCGGCGTCGCGTACGCGTTCGGCAAGCTGGATCAGGTCGGCCTCCCGGAGTTCGAGGCCGGCGCGATGGAGAACGCCGGGCTCGTCACGTTCCGCGAGGTGGCGCTCCTTCTCGACCCTGCGACGGCGTCGCTCGCGCAGAAGAAGCGCGTCGCCGAGGTGGTGACCCACGAGCTCGCGCACCAGTGGTTCGGCAACTGGGTGACCATGGCGTGGTGGGACGACCTCTGGCTCAACGAGGCCTTCGCCACGTGGATGGCGTTCAAGATCGTGGACGCGTGGAACCCCGCGTGGCGCGTATGGCTCGAGTTCGATCAGGGGAAGGCGGGCGCCCTCCAGCTCGACGCGCTCCGCTCCACCCACCCGATCCGCGCCGAGGTGAAGTCCGTCGCCGAGGCGGGCGAGGCCTTCGACCTCATCACCTACGAGAAGGGCGGGGCGGTGCTCCGCATGATCGAGGCGTACCTCGGCGAGGAGCGGTTCCGGGACGGGATCCGGCTCTACATGCGCCGGCACGCCAAGGGGAACACGGTCGCCGACGATCTGTGGGGCGCGCTCGCCGAGACGTCGCGCGAGCCGGTGGTCGAGCTCGCCAACGCCTGGATCCGCACGCCCGGGTTTCCGCTCGTCACGGTGCGCCGCGCAGGGCGGACGCTCCGGCTCGAGCAGCGCCGCTTCTTCTCCGACCCGGCGGAGGCGGCGGGCGAGCCGGCGGGCGCCGCGTCGGCCTGGCCCGTGCCGATGGTCCTGCGGCTCGGCGCCGGCGGGTCGGTCGCCGAGCAGCGCGTCCTCTTCCGCGGGCCCGCCATGGAGGTGACGCTCGACGCCGAGCCGGACTTCGTCTTCGCGAACGGGGGCGGGACCGGCTTCTACCGGGTGGCCTACGACGGCGGGGAGCTCGCCGCGCTGCGCGCGAACCTCCACGCCCTGGCCCCCGCCGAGCGGATCCTGCTCCTCTCGGACGAGTGGGCGCTCGTCCGGTCCGGCGATCGCGATCTCGGCGCGTTCCTCGACCTCTGCGCCGGGTTCGCGGGCGAAGAGGATCACGCCGTCCTCGACGAGCTCGTCGCGCGGCTCGCGGCGGTGGAGCACCGGTTCGTCGCCGACGCGGACCGGCCCGCCCTCCAGCGGTTCGTGGCCGGGCTCTTCGGGCCGCAGCTCGCGGCGACCGGCTGGGAGGCTGCTCCGGGCGAGCCCGACGCCGTGCGGCTGCGGCGGGCCGCGGCGGTCCGTGCGCTGGGGCTCGTGGCCCGCGACCGGGAGGTGATCCGCGAGGCCGTCGCCCGGCTCGACCGCTGGCTCGGCGGCGATCGCGCGGCGCTCGAGGCGAACCTGCACGATCTCGCCGTGACCGCGGCGGCGCGGGGGGGGGACGCCGCCCGCCAGGAGCGGTTCCGCGCGCTCTTCCGGGCCGAGTCCGACCCGGCGTTCCGTCGCCGCTACCTGATGGCGGTGGCGAGCTTCGAGGAGCCGGCGCTCGCGCACGCGGGCATCGAGCACCTCTTCGCGCCCGGCGACGCGGTGCCGCTCCAGGACGTCGCGTTCTACCTCGGCGCGCTGCTCGGGAACCGGGCCGGACGGGACGGCGCGTGGGCGCGGCTCGAGCGCGAGTGGGACGGCTTCTACACGCGGGTGAAGGGAGCGCCCATGCTGACCAGGCGCGTGGTGGAGGCGATGGGGGCGATGGTGGAGCGGCGCCAGGTGGACGCCGTCGCCGCGTTCCTGGCCGCCCACCCGCTGGAGGAGGCGCGGCAGGCCATCGCGCAGACGCTGGAGCGCCTCCGCCAGGACGTCGCGCTGCGGGAGCGCGCGCTCCCCGCCGTCGCGCGGTGGCTCACCCTTCGACAGGCGCAGGGGGAGCGGCCGATCGCGGCGCCCTCGACTTGAGATGCGTCGGGACGGATCAGCGGGCCACGCGGACGGCGGCCGGCTGCGCGTGCGGCCGTCCGCGGGCGTGTTCCCGCCACAGGAGCCCGCCGGCCATGACCAGCGAGATGGCGAGGAGGAGCGCCACGGCACCCAGGAGGCGGAGCCCCTCGCGCCTCGCGAGGGCGTCGGTCGGGAGGGCTTCGCCGTGCTTCCTGGCCATCGTCAGATCTGAAGCAAGCAACATGCCGCAGGCTCAGCGTCAAATTCTCGTCGAATCAGTGAAATGCCAGGGCGCCGAGTGCGTGCTGGCGGCTCAGCAGTGTTGCGCCCGCGACACGCCCCTTTGGGGCTACTGGAGGACTCACCACATGAAGCGCTTCGTCGCCGCCGTCGCCCTGCTGCTCGCCACCGCCGCCCACGCCGAAGACGGGGCGGCCCTCTTCCAGGCCAAGTGCAAGATGTGCCACGGGGCCGACGGCAAGGGGAGCGCGGTCGGCAAGTCGATGGGCGCGAAGGATCTCACCGCGCTCACGATCACCGCCGCCGACGCGGCCCGCGTCGTCGAGAATGGGAAGGGCAAGATGATGCCCTTCAAGGGCAAGCTGTCCGGCGCCGAGATCGAGGCCGTGGCGGCGTTCGCCGCCGGGCTGAGGAAGTAGGCGGCCCGCCCGCCCTCCGGGCAGCCCGGCGGGCGATGGTGGGAGGAACGTGTTAAGGAGGCGGCTCTGCCCGCGCCTGCTGCCGCGACACCCGGTGCCGTTCTCGCCGCCCCTGCGCCGCGCCGCCCCAGGCTCGCCGCGCTCGACGCCGCGCGCGCGCTGGGCGTGCTCGCGATGGTCATGGGCCACACGCTCGACGCCGTGCTCTCGAACGCGGCGCGGCAAGGGCCGCTCATGGCGCGGTACTGGCAGGCCCGCGGGTTCACCGCGCCGGTCTTCCTGCTCGTCTCGGGCTGGGCGGTCACCCTGGCCATCACCCGCAGCGGCGCGACCGGGTGGGCCATCCCGCGGGGGCGGCTGCGCCGGGTGCTGCTCCTGCTCGTCATCGGGTACGGGCTCCGCTGGCCGGGGTGGGGCCTCGGCCGGCTCCTCGCCGGCGATCGCGACGTCTGGGCCCACTTCCTCGCGTTCGACGCGCTCCACTGCATCGCGGTGGCGCTGCTCGCGACGGCGCTCGTCCTGGCCTTGCCGTGGCACCGGCTGGTGAAGGTCGCGATCCTCGCGGGCCTCGCCGCGGCGGCGGTGTTCGCAGGCGCGGGCGCGGTCACGCCCGGGCAGCTGGCCGCCACCGGCGCGGGCCTGCCGCGCTCGATCCCGGCGATCGCGTTCGTCCAGACGATCGGCGGGACGTCCGCGTTCCCGATCTTCCCGTGGGCGTCGTACTTCTTCGCCGGGACGCTCGTGGGGCTGCTCGCCCCGGCGGGCAGGCGCGGCGCGGCGGGGCTCGGCCTCGTCTCCGCCGCGCTGATCCTCGCGGCGACGCAGTGGTGGGGCCTCGGTCACCGGACGCCCGGCGATCCCGTGCTCGTCGCGTATCGGATCGGCGTGGTGCTCGGGGTGCTCGCGCTCCTCTCGCTCGTCCCTGCGGCGATCGCCGCCCGGGCCGCGCCGCTCGGGAAGAGCTCGCTGGGCGTGTACGCGATCCACCTGCCGATCGTGTACGGCTGGTACCTGCTGCCGTTCTGGTTCCCCTGGTACCCGCTCCGCGGGCTCTCCAGCTCCGTGGGCAAGACCCTGGGGCCGGCCGCGGGGCTGACCGTCGCGGCGCTGGTCCTCGCGGGCAGCTACGTCCTGTACCGCCTGCTCCTCGCCGGCTTGCGGCGCCTGCGCTCACCGGAACTGCGGGTGCGCGCGCAGGGTCTCGAGGGCGTCGGCGGCGGCGTCGGCGGGGAGGGGGGCTGAGGACCGCACCAGCCGCGCGAGCCAGCGGGCGTCGAGCGGCCGCGCGAGGAGGGCGGGCTCGGTCGCGGCGGCGGTGGTCTCCTGCTTCGGCCCGCTCGGATCGCCGGCGCCGACGTAGAACCCGGCCAGGAGGAGGGCGGCACGGACCGAGGTCGCGGCGCTGTAGGTGAAGAGCGTCGCAGCCGGGCCGCAGCGGGCGCGCAGCGCCCGGAAGACCGCCACCGACCAGAGGGCGGGGTTCACCCGCGGGCTGAAGGGATCCCAGAAGACCACGTCCGCGCGGGCCGCCTCGCGGGGCAGGGTCTCGGTCGCGTCGCCGAGCGCGAGGCGCCAGGCCACCCGTGGCTCCTCGTGGCGGCCGTGCGCGAGGACGGCGCGGAGC
>JAEYOU010000320.1 GCA_023411405.1 Pseudomonadota bacterium
CGCGTCGAGCGCGGGCCCTTGCGCCTCCTGTACCGCGCGCGCGGCGGCGAGCGCCTCCTGCCGGGCCGCCTGGAACGCCGGCCCCGTCCGCTCGAACCGCGACGACTCGAAGTATCTCCGCAGCGCCCAGTCGAGCCGGGCGTGGTCGTCGCGAACGGTCTCGGCGAGCCGCCGGACGCGCGGGTCCGCCGAGCGCGCGGCGGCGCCGGCGAGGGCGATCGCGCCCTCGTGGACCGCGTGCAGGCGCTGGATGCCGTCCCGGATCCGCAGCGCCTCCGGCGTGTCGGTGGGCAGGTAGACCTGGTAGTACTGCTCTGCCTCGCGGGAGTCGAACGGGACCTCCGTGCCGAGCGTCCCCGGTCCGCCGCTCCTCGAGGGCAGGTCGGCGCGCGCGGGCGCGGCGAGCACGGCGAGCAGGAGGATCGCCGCCGCAGCGGCGAAGGACCGTCCGGGCGTGGTGTTCATGTGTGGGATCTAGCGGACCCGGGCCGCGCTCGCAGGGCCGGGGCTCCGGTCCCCCCTCCGCCTGTGCGGCCGCCCCTGCGCCGCGTTCCCACGACGCCAGGCGGCCGAGCGGGCGTGCTAGGCTCGGGGGACGACGCGCCTCTCCTCGACGAACCCCTGGGAGCACTGGATGAAGAACTGGACGTTGCTGCGGACCATCTTCCTCGCCGCCTCGCTGGCCGCCTGCGCCGGAGGGCAGAAGCCCGAGCCCGCCACGGCGCCTGCCGCGCCCACCCCGCAGCTCGAGCGATGGTCGGTCTCGCCGGTGGAGTCCTACGGCCGGCTCCAGGTGTGTGGGACGAAGATCTGCGGCAAGGGCGGGAAGCCGGTGCAGCTGCGCGGGATGAGCCTCTTCTGGAGCAACTCGGGCTGGGGCGGCGAGAAGTTCTACGAAGCGAGCGTGGTGAACACGCTCGCGGACACCTGGCACGCGACGCTGATCCGGGCGGCGGTCGGCGTCCAGGAGCAGGGCGGGTACCTCAGCTCCTCCTCGGCCAACAAGGCGCGCGCGAAGGTCGTCATCGACGCCGCGATCGCGAAGGGCATGTACGTGATCGTGGACTGGCACAGCCACGGGTTGATCGAGGACGACGCGATCGCCTTCTTCCGGGAGATGGCGACGGCGTACGCCGCGTCCCCCAACCTCATCTGGGAGCCCTTCAACGAGCCGGTGAAGCAGTCGTGGTCCGCGCAGCTCAAGCCGTACCACGAGAAGATCATCGCCACGATCCGCGCGGCGGGCAGCCAGAACCTGGTGGTGGTGGGCAGCCCGACCTGGTCGCAGGACGTGGACGTGGCGGCGGCCGATCCGATCACCACGGACAAGAACGTGGCCTACGCGCTCCACTTCTACGCCGGCACGCACACGCAGTGGCTGCGCGCCAAGGCCGAGCGCGCCATGCAGCTCGGCGTCGCGCTGTTCGTCACCGAGTGGGGCACCTGCGACGCGTCGGGCAACGGGGGCTTCGACCCGGCCTCGTCCAAGGTCTGGACGGAGTGGATGGACGCGAACGTGATCAGCTCGGCCAACTGGGCGCTCAACGACAAGGCGGAGACGGCGAGCGCGCTCGGGCGAGCGGCGCGCATCTCCGGGCCGTGGACCGACGCGCAGCTCACGCCGTCGGGGCGCTGGGTGAAGGCGTACATCCAGGCCGGGTATCGGTAGTCGCCGGGGCGGGGCGCCAGCCCTCGCAGATCTCGCTCGCCCCATCCGTCCTCGCCCGCGCGGCCTCTCGCCGTTATGTCCCACGGCGGGAGGCCCAGGGAGGACGGATGTCCGAGGTGATCGCCGCAGCGCCACGCCGCGCGGCCCCGGCAGGAGCCGCAGCCGCGCGCGTGAACGATTTTTCCATCCAGGTCGCGACGGCCAACGGCTCGGGATCGCAGAGCTCGAACACCGTGCTCCTGCGCGCGCTCTTCCAGATGGGCGTGCCCGTCTCGGGCAAGAATCTGTTTCCGTCGAACATCGCGGGGCTGCCCACCTGGTACACGATCCGGGTGTCGCGCGACGGCTGGATCGGTCGGAAGAAGGAGATCGACCTCCTCGTCGCGATGAACCCGGAGACCGCGCGGCAGGACGTGCTCGGGCTGCCGCCCGGGGCCGCCGTCGTCGCCGACGCGCCGCTCGCGCTCGGCGACCTCCGCGACGACCTCGTGCTCTACGAGGTCCCCTTCGATCGGCTGGTCGAGGGCCTGGCCCCGGATCCGAAGCTGCGGAAGCTGCTCCGGAACATGGCGTACGTGGGGGTGCTGGCAGGGCTCCTCTCGATCGAGCTCGCGGAGGTCGAGCGCGCCATCGGGAAGGTGTTCGGGAAGAAGGCGCGGGCCCGCGAGCTGAACCTCGCCGCCGCGCGCGCGGGCCTCGCGTGGGCGACGCGGGCGGAGAAGCGCGACGGGCTCTCCGTCGCGCGGATGGATCGCACCCGCGGGAAGCTGCTCGTGGACGGCAACACCGCCTCCGCGCTCGGCGCGCTCTTCGGTGGCGTGACCGTGGTGACCTGGTACCCGATCACCCCGTCTTCGTCGCTGGTCGAGGCGCTCATCGGTCAGCTGCGCAAGTACCGCGTCGCGCCCGACGGGAAGCCGACGTTCGCGGTCGTCCAGGCGGAGGACGAGCTCGCGGCGCTCGGGATGGTGGTCGGGGCGGGGTGGGCCGGCGCCCGCGCGATGACCGCCACCTCCGGCCCGGGGATCTCGCTCATGGCCGAGCTCGCCGGGCTCGCGTACTTCGCCGAGGTGCCGGCCGTGATCTTCGACGTGCAGCGCGTGGGCCCCTCCACGGGCCTCCCCACCCGCACGGCGCAGGGGGACGTCCTCTCCACCGCGTTCCTCTCGCACGGCGACACGCGCCACGTGCTCCTCTTCCCCGGCACCGTGGAGGAGTGCTTCACGATGGGGGTCGAGGCCTTCGACGTCGCCGAGCGCCTGCAGACGCCGGTGTTCGTGATGACCGATCTCGACCTCGGCATGAACGTCTGGATGGCCGATCCGTTCCCCTATCCGGAGCGGCCGATGGACCGCGGCAAGGTGCTCTCGAAGGAGGACCTCGAGCGCCTCGGCTCGTTCGCGCGCTACGCGGACGTGGACGGTGACGGGATCGGCTGGCGGACGCTGCCCGGCACCGACCACCCGCGGGCCTCGTACTTCACGCGCGGTACGGGGCACGACGAGCGGGCGGCGTACAGCGAGGACCCGGCCACCTTCGAGCGGAACCTGGCCCGGCTCGCGAAGAAGCTGGACGGGGCGCGGGCGCTCCTGCCGGCGCCGCTGGTGCAGGGCGCCGGGGCCGAGGTGGGGATCATCGCCTACGGCTCGTCCCACCACGCGGTCGTGGAGACGCTGGCGCAGCTCCGGGCCGAGGCGGGCCTCGCGGCGGACTACCTGCGCGTCCGGAGCTACCCGTTCGCGCGATCGGTCGAGGAGTTCGTGGCGGCGCACCGCCGGGTGTACGTGGTGGAGCAGAACCGCGACGCCCAGCTCCTCTCGCTCCTGAAGCTGGACCTCCCCCCGGACCTCGTCCCGCGGCTCCGGCCGGTGGCGCACGTGCACGGTCTCCCGCTCGACGCGCGCTCCGTCACCGACGAGATCGCCGGACAGGAGCGCGCCCCGTGACCGTGCCCCCCCCCGCCGCACCCGCGCCCAAGGTGAACCGCGTCGGCCTCCCGCTCGCCGAGTACAAGGGCGGCAAGACCACCCTCTGCCCCGGGTGCGGCCACAACTCGATCTCCGAGCGGATCCTCGAGGCGATGTACGAGGTCGGCGTCCCGCCGGAGCGGGTGGCGAAGCTCTCCGGGATCGGCTGCTCGTCGAAGAGCCCGGCGTACTTCATGAGCCGGTCGCACGCCTTCAACGCCGTGCACGGGCGCATGCCCGCGGTGGCGACGGGCGTCGTGCTCGCCAACCGGAGCCTCCTCGCGCTCGGCGTCTCCGGGGACGGGGACTCCGTGTCGATCGGCATGGGCCAGTTCGCCCACCTCATGCGGCGCAACCTGCCGATGGTCTACGTCCTCGAGGACAACGGCGTGTACGGGCTCACCAAGGGCCAGTTCTCCGCCACGGCGGACCGCGGCTCGCTCCAGAAGTCCGGCGTCGTGAACGACCTGCCCGCGATCGACATCTGCGCGACGGCGATCCAGCTCGGCGCGACCTTCGTCGCCCGGTCCTTCTCCGGCGACAAGCGGCAGCTCGCGACGCTGCTCAAGGCGGCCGCCTCGCACAACGGCGTCGCGCTCCTCGACGTCATCTCGCCGTGCGTCACGTTCAACGACCACGAGGGCTCGACCAAGTCGTACGCGTACATGAAGGACCACGACGCGCCCATCCACGAGCTGTCGTACGTGCCGTCGTACGAGGACATCGCCGTCGCCTACGACCCCGGGACCACGCTCGACGTCGAGCTGTACGACGGCGCGCACCTCCGGCTCCGGAAGCTCGAGGAGGGCTACGATCCGCGGGACCGCGTCCGCGCGGTGACGCGCCTCATGGAGACGGCCCGCACCGGCGAGGTGCTGACCGGGCTCCTCTTCCTCGACGCGAAGGCGCCCTCGTTCGTGGACGTGCTCGGCCTCCCCGACGCGCCGCTCGCGACGCTGCCCGAGAGCGTGGTCCGCCCGCCGCGGGCGGCGCTGGAGGAGATCGTGGAGTCGCTGCGGTAGGTCACGGCTCCGGCGCTGCCGCGCTCCGGAGCTGCGCCGCGCCCGCGTGCGCGAGATCGATCGTCTCGCCGACCGCGAGGACGCGGACCCGCTCGGCGGGGAGCCCGAGCCGCAGGCGCTCGGCCTCGAGCCGCCGCGGCGGCTCGTCGAGGGGCTCGTCGGTGAGCTTGAACGTGCCCCAGTGCATGCCCACGAACGTGCGGGCGCCGAGCGTCCGGAACGCCCGGAGCGCCTGCTCGGGGTCGAGGTGCTGGCGCTCCATGAACCAGGCGGGATCGTAGGCGCCGATCGGGAGGAGCGCGGCGTCGAGCGAGGGGAAGCGCGCAGCGATCTCGCGGAAGCCGTCGAACCACGCCGTGTCGCCCGCGTGGTAGACGCTCCCGCCGCGGCCCTGGATCACGAACCCGCCCCAGAGCGTGGCGTTCTGGTCGAACGGGGTCCGCCGGGACCAGTGCTGCGCGGGCACGAAGGTGATCTTCACGCCGCCGACCCGGGTGGACGACCACCAGCCGAGCTCGGTCGCCGGGAGCCCGCGCGCGCGGAAGAACGGCTCCCACCCGAGCCCAGCGACCACCGGCGCGCGAATGGCGCGGAGCGTGGCCACGTCGAGGTGGTCGTAGTGGCCGTGGGTCACGAGCGCCGCCTCGACCCGCGGGAGCTGCGCGATCGCGAGGGGGGGCGGGACGTTGCGCCGGAGGCCGACGAGCCCCTCGGGCCGGAGCACCGGGTCGACGACGAGCGAGACGCCGTCGAGCTGGACGAGGAAGCTCGCGTGTCCGAGCCAGGTGAGCCGCGGGGGCGCGCCCGGCGGCGGCGGCGCCGCGAGCCGGCCCAGGTCGGGCGCTACCACCGGCACGGGCG
>JAEYOU010000339.1 GCA_023411405.1 Pseudomonadota bacterium
GGGCCGACCCGCGCGCGCCCCGTCGCGGCGAGGTCGTGGAGCTCGACCCGCGTCCGGCCCTCCGCGTCCTGCCACCAGAGCGTCGTGTCCCGCACCTCGAGGCGGCGGAGCGCGAACGTCCAGCCGCCGAGGGGATCGCGCCACGGCGCGCGCCGCGCGGGCTTCGCCCGGGGAGGGCGGGGGCGGGCCGGCGCGAAGGCGCGGGCGATCGAGAGCCGCCCGTCCTCGTCCTCGTCCACGAGCACCGCCGCGCCCTCGAGCGTGACCGAGAACCCGACCACCCGGTTGCGCAGCCGCCGCACGTCCGCCGACACGAGGAGCCGGTCCACCTGGAGGACGAGCCGGTTCTCCGGGTCGAACGCCGCGAACTCGCGGACCGCGACGGTCCCGCCCGGCAACAGCTCGATCGCGCCCAGCTCGAGCCGCCCGGCGACCCGATCGTCCGCGAGCTGCACCAGCTTCGCCGCGACGACCGGCCGGCCGAGGGACGAGCTCGCCCAGAGGACGAGCCCGGACAGCGCGACGCCCGTGAGCGCCAGGAGACCGAGCAGCGCCCAGCCGAGCAGGCGGATGGAGGTCCTGAGCGCGCCCATCGTCTAGAAGGCCTCCCCCACGGTGAGGTGCAAGGAGAGGATGCGCTCGCGGCGCATCCCCGGCGCCTCCTCCGAGCGCGGCACGGTCGGGAACCGCTCGTCGAACTCCACGCCGGGCGAGAGGTCGTTCGGCAGGCGGCCGGCGAGGTCGAGCCGGACCGGGCCGATGGGCGTGCGGTAGCGGATGCCGATGCCCGCCGCCCACTGGAGGCGCGACGGGGCGAAGGCATACTGGTAGGCGTCCGGCCGGGCGGAGCCGTACGAGACGTAGGCCGCGTCCACGAACACCGCGCCGAACAGGTTTCCGCGGAGCGGGAAGCGCGTCTCGACCGAGTACTCGACCAGCCCGTTGCCGCCGATCGGGAGCGCCGGGATCGGCTCGACCGCGGGATCGGTCTCCGTGGCCTCCCGCCCTCGCCTCCCCGGCGAGTACGGCGAAAGGCGGTTGAGGCCATAGCCGCGCATCGAGGACGGACCGCCGCTCTGGAAGAGGGCCACGGTGGGCGGAGCATCGGTCTCGTCGAGCGGGATGAACGCGCCGAAGCGCGCGCGCGCGGCGAGCACCGACCGCTCTCCGAGCGGGAAGAAGATCCGCGCCTCGGGGACGACGCGCAGGTACTTGTAGCCGTAGCCGCCGACGCGGCCGCCCTCCTGGACCGCGAGGGCGAGGTAGAAGCCGCGCCGCGTGTTGAGCGGGTCGTCGCGGCCGTCCCACTCGAGCCGCTGCTCGAGGTACGACAGGAGGCAGACGCCCCGGGTCAGGGACTCGTTCGGCTCGCACGAGGCGAGCACCGGGCTCGCCCGGGTCTGGGTGGGGTCGTCGGGATCGGGCAGCGCGCCGGCGTCCTCGAGCTCGAGCTCGTACACCTCGAGGTTGTAGGAGGGGACGAAGGTGACGCGCTTCGAGAGGCGGACGGGGAGCGAGAGCCTGAGGCGCTGCGCCCAGAAGTCGTAGCCCTGCTCGAGGCCGCGCTGCAGGCCGACGCGGGCGCCGAGATCGATCGGACGGGCGCCGAGCTCGGTCTGCGAGAAGTCGAGGTCGAGCGCGCCGACCGGACCGCTGCGGATCGCGTCCTCGTCGTTCAGGACGAGCCAGGCGTAGCCGGCGGAGAGCGAGAGGTCGAGCTTGCGGAGGTCGCCGAGGAAGTTGCGATGGGTCCAGCCCGCGATGCCCGAGGCGTCGATCCGGCTCCCGGAGACGACGCCGAGGCCGGGCCCGACGCGGACGCTCCGGAACGGCGCCTCGCGGACCGCGACCACGATCGGGATGATGCCGCGGTCGGCGTCGGCGGTGCCGCGGTTCACGCGCGCGCCGGCGAAGACGCCCATGGCGAAGACGCGCGCCTGGGCGACCCCCAGCTTGCTCTGGTCGTACCAGGCGCCCGGCGCGATCTCCTGCGCCGTCCTCCGCCGGATCCGCTCCTTGGCCACCGCCCCCGCGCCGGTGACGAAGATGGGCCCGAACCGGTAGCGGGCGCCCGCCTGGACCGTGTAGCGCACGATCGCCGCGTGCTCCTCGGGGAGCACCTGCGCCTCCTGCGTGACCTCGGCCATCGCCCAGCCGTTGTTCTGGAGCGCGGCGGTGAGCTGGTCGCGGAGCCCGTCGTAGGCGGCGACCGAGAACACGTCGCCCTCGCGGAGGGCCGGCTTCGTGAGCGCGGCGGTCGCGGCCGCCGCGGCGTCCATGCCCGTGATCTCGAGCTGCCGGACGCGGACCGGCGCGCCCTCGTCGACCACGAACACGACGTCCACCTGGCTGGGGCCGACGGGGATCACCCGCGCGTCGCGCACCCGCGCCTCGTAGAACCCGCGGTCCCGCGCGTACGCCTCGATCCGCCGGCGATCGACCTCGAGCTGATCGCGGTCGAGGAGCGAGACCATCGTGTTCTTGCCCGAGCTCCGGATCGCGTACAGCGCCGGGCCGAGGATGGGGACCGGCGGCGGTTCGTCGAGGTGCGCGAGCCGCTGGCGGGCGCCGGCCACCTGGTGCAGGAGCGGCCCGACGATGGGGATGGGCGGCGAGTGATCGGACTCGTGCGTGGCGAGGCGCTCGGCGAGATCGCCGGCGTCGAGCTCCTTCAGCCCCTCGAACCGGACCCGGAACACCGCCGGCTGCTCGGCCGTGCCCTGGATGTGGACGCAGCCCGCGCCGAGGACGGCGAGCAGCAGCCCCGCCAGGGTCCGGGGCCACGGGCGGGCGAGCGCTCGGGCTGGACGCGGGCGAGGGTGCACGCCGGGATGATGTCATCTTCCGGCGCGGGGCGCCGCGGGTTTCCGCGGTCAGGCGGGCGACGAGAGGAGGAGCGAGAGGTGCTGCTCCTCCCACGCCTTCGCGCGCGCGTGATCCGGGTACGCGCGTTCGCGCGCGCGGAACTCGCGCCCGTGGACGACGCGCCGCCCGTTCACCTCGAGGGCGGGCACGGCCTGGTGGAGCATCTCGTGGAAGACGACCGCGGCGACGTAGAACTCCGGGACCTCGGGGCGATCGAGCGTCGGGTGGATCCGGATGATGCGCGCGTCCTGCACGTAGACCCCCGTCTTCACCGTCCGCCGGCGCCGCCCCGACCGGACGGGGCCCCACCCGATGCGCGCGTCGATCCGCCCGCCGAAGTGCTCGGCGTTGAGGCGGTCGAAGATGGCCTGGAGATCGTGGGCTCGCCCGCGCGGCTGGAGCGAGGTCGCGCGGGGCGCCGCGATCACCTCCCGGTGATCGCGGACGAAGGCGTCGATCCGCCGACCCGCCTGGCGGCGCCGGGCGGTCGCCCCGCCCCGCGGCGGACCGGCGAACGCCGCCAGGGCGGTGATCACGTCCCCGGGCGCGCCGAGGAACATGTGGTGCACCCGGTAGTGGATCTCGCGCTCGGCCCTGCGGAACGACACCATCGTGGAGCGGTTGTCGTGGACGGTGAGGCGGACCCGCTCCGCGAGGAGCGACGAGAGATCGTCGGCCAGCCGGTGCGCGGCGGCGACGCGCGACTCGCGCGCGCGGAACAGGGTGAGCTGGCGGTTCGACTGCTTCTTGTCCACGCGGGTGGGGCGGGAGGCCGGTGGGGCCCCACGCCAGCCCCGAATCCTAGGGGGCCGGGCGCCGGCCCATCAAGGGTCCCCCCGGACCGCGCCTCGGAGAGCGTGCGTCGGAGTGGGCCCTGCGGCGCCAGCGGACGGGCGAGCAGGCGCTTGGTGGTCAGCGATCAGGAGTCAGCGGTGGTCGGTCCTGCTGACAACTGACGACTGATCACTGATCCCCGCTCTCCTCCTCCGCGAGCAGCTGCTCGAGGCGGGGCGGCTCGGTCCGGAGGAGCAGGACCTTCTCCTGGCTGTAGGTCACCGCGCCGGGCGCGGCGCCCTTCGGCTTCCGCACGTACTTCGCCCGGGTGTAGGCGACGTCCGCCTGCGGCGCGCCCCGCGCGTCGGAGAAGTGCACGGCCAGGTGGGCGGCGTCGAGGAGCGTGTCCTGGTCGGCCGCCCTGCCCTTCTCGAGCCGGACGACCACGTGCGCGCCCGTGACGCCGCGCGCGTGGAGCCAGAGATCGTTCCCGCGCGCGACGCGGAGCGTGAGCGCGTCGTTCTGCTCGGCGTTCCGGCCGACGAGGATCGCGGCGCCGGAGTGCGAGCGGAAGGCGCGGTAGGGCGGGAGCTTCTCCCGCTTCCTGGTCGGCAACGGCGCCCGCCGCGGTCCGGCGCCGACGCGGCGCGCCTCCTTCTCGAGCCGCGGCAGGGCCGCGAGCGGCGCGTCCTCCACCTCGGCGAGCAGCGCCTGGAGCGCTGCGCGGAGCTTCCGCACCTCCGCGGTCCGCGCCGCGACCTGCGCCGCGCTGTCCGCGATGCGCCGGTACCGGCGGTAGTACCGCTCCATGTTGGCCTGCGGCGTCAGCGCGGGGTCGATCGCGAGCCGCACCTCGCGCGGGCCCTCCTCCGTCCACTCGGTGACGGCCACCTCGCGCGCGCCGCGCCGGACGAGGCGGAGGTGGGTCTTGAGGAGGTCGGCCTTGCGCCGGTCGTCCTCCGCCGCCGGGACGCGGAGGGCCTCGTCGGCGAGCTTCTCGAGGGCGCGGGTGGCGCGGGCGAGCCCGGCGCGGAGCGGGTCGCGGAGGCGGCGGCGGGCCTCGAGGAGCCGCCGCTCCTCCTCCTGTCGCTCGTAGGCCTCCTCGATCGCGGTCGAGATCGGGAGCGGGCCTGCGCCGGCCGGCGCGAAGCGGGGCGGGCGCTCCTCGCGGCCGGGCGCGCCGGGAGGGAGGCTGGGAGCGACGTAGGGCTCGCCGGGGAGGAGGCGCCGCCGGACCGAGAGGTTGCGGGCCGCGCTCGCCAGGACGACGCCGCCGACACCACCGGCGTCCGGAGAGACGAGGAACAGGTTGCCGTGCCTCCCCGTGAGCTCCGCGACGAGCCGGATGGGGCCGCGGGCGCGCTCCAGCTCGAGGACGACCACGCGATCGCCGGGGGCGACGGCGAGGCGCGTGAGCCGCGCGCCCTCGAGCTCGCGCCGGAGCACGGCCTGGAAGGGGAAGGGGGACTCCGGCTGCGGGGGTCGGCGCGTCGCGGCGTGGAGGCGCGAGCGGTCCGCCTCGGCCGAGACGAGGAGGAGCGCCCCGCCGTCGCGGCCGTGGAGCTCGAGGGTGAGCGCCCGCTCGCCGTGGACCCAGACCGAGGTCACCCGCGAGCCCACGAGCGGCTGGAGCTCGGCGGCGACGTCGGCGATCTCGCGGGAGGTGAGGGACACGCGCGGCTCCGGGCGCAGGGGCCGATCGCAGGAAACTGCTGCGGCACAGGCCGAAAATAGCAGCGGCCGCCTCGCGGCGGCCGCATGCCAAACGAATCGAAGCCGGAGTTACTTCTTCGCGGTCTTCTTCTTCGCCGCCTTCTTCACCGGCTTCTTCGCAACCTTCTTCGTCGTCTTCTTCGCGGGCATCTGTTCCCTCCTCGGAACGTCCATTCGATCGATGGACAACCCTAATGCACAACTGCGACGGAGGTTAACGCGGTGAGATCACGATCGTCAAGGAAGCGACAACGGAATTTGCATCGCGCGCCGGCCCCCGGACCCGGATGGATCGTGCCGCCGCGCGTCGCCTCCGAGACCATGATTCACCAACCGTGACTGCGAGGCGGGCTACGCACCCGCCTCGCGCATGATCTCGGCGAGGCGCCCGCGCACGAGGCCCTCGATCTCTGCGAGCCGCTCGGGGGTGCGGGCCTCGAACCGCAGCACGAGCAGCGGCTGCGTGTTGGACGCCCGCACGAGCCCCCAGCCGTCGGGAAAGACCACCCGCACGCCGTCGACCGTGACCGCGTCGTACCGCGCCTTGAACCACTCCTGGGCCGCGCGCACCACGCCGAACTTCTTGTCCTCGGGGCAGTCCACGCGGAGCTCGGGGGTGGAGTAGGTCTTCGGGACGTCGGCGAGCAGCGCGGAGAGGGGCCGGTCGGTGTGCGTGAGCAGCTCGAGCAGCCGGGCCGAGGAGTAGATGCCGTCGTCGAAGCCGAACCAGCGGTGGGCGAAGAAGATGTGCCCGCTCATCTCGCCGGCGAGGAGCGCCTTCTCCTCCTTCATCTTGGCCTTGATGAGGCTGTGTCCCGCCTTCCACATGATCGGCCGGCCGCCGTGCCGGGCGATGTCGTCGTAGAGGCTCATCGAGCACTTCACCTCGCCGACGATCGCCGCGCCGGGCTCCTCGCGGAGGAGGGCGCGCGAGAAGAGGATCATGATCTGGTCGCCCCAGAGGACGTTCCCCTCGTCGTCCACGGCGCCGACGCGGTCCGCGTCGCCGTCGTAGGCGACGCCGAGGTCGGCGCCCACCTCGAGGACCTTTCGCCGCAGGTGCTCGAGGTTCTTCTCCACGGTCGGGTCCGGGTGGTGATTCGGGAAGGTGCCGTCCATCTCCAGGAAGAGGGGGACGACGTCGAAGCCGAGCGCCTGGAAGATGGGCACCGCCACCACGCCGCCCGTCCCGTTGCCCGCGTCCACCACGACCTTGAGCCGCCGCGGACCGCAGCGGAGGTTCTCGCGGACGTAGCCCTGGTAGGGCGTGACGATGTCGTGGGTCGTCACCGCGCCCTGCCCGGTGGCGAAGCGGCCCGACTCGGCCAGCGTCCGGAGCGCCTGGATCTCCGGGCCGTGGTAGGTCGCGGACCCGAGGCCGAGCTTGAGGCCGTTGTACTCCGGCGGGTTGTGCGAGCCGGTGATCATGCAGATGCCCTGCACGTCCAGCGTGTGGGCGGCGAAGTAGGTGAGCGGCGTCGGCACCGTCCCCAGGTCGACGACGTCGATCCCCGTCGAGGTGAGGCCGTCGATCATCGCGCGGGCGAACTTCGGCCCGGAGAGCCGGCAGTCGCGGCCCACCGCGACCCTGCGGCCGCCGGCCTCGCGCACGCGGGTGCCGAGCGCCTTGCCCACGAGGTGGACGGCCGTGTCGGTCAGGTCCTGATCGACCGTCCCGCGGATGTCGTACTCGCGAAAGATGGTCGGAGAGAGCTTCGGCATCGGGGTGTTCCTCCAGGTGAGCGAGCGCCGCTGCGGGGGGACGGCGGCTAGAGCAGGTCCTCACGGCCGCGGCGGGCGAGCTCGTCCACCGCCTTCCGCACGTCCTGGGCGCGATCGCGGCGGCAGACGAGGACGGCGTCCCCCGCGTCCACCACGATGACGTCGTCGAGGCCGATCACCGCCACCGGCCGGCCGGACGCGGCCAGCACGACGCTGTTCTTGCCGTCGAGGACCATCGCGTCGCCCTCCTTCACGTTCCCGTCCCGGTCCGTCTTGCGGACCTCCGGGAGCGCGGCGAAGGAGCCGACGTCGCTCCAGCCGAACTCGGCCGGCACGACGGCGATCCGCTGGCTCTTCTCCATGACGCCGTAGTCGATGGAGATGGCCGGGCACTCCGGGAAGACCTTCTGGAGCGTCCTGGCGTAGCGGCGGGTGCCGAGGTCCTTGCCGATCCGGTCGAGGTGCCGCCGGAGCACGGGCATCGCGGCGCCGATCTCGTCGAGGATGACGTCCGCGCGGAAGACGAAGATGCCCGAGTTCCAGAGGTAGTCGCCCTCGGCGAGGTAGCGCGCCGCCGTGACGAGGTCCGGCTTCTCGACGAACCGGGCCACCTTGTGCGCGGCGAGGCGCGACCGGCCGCGCGTCCGCACCGCGAGCCGCGGGCCGAGCTTCAGGTACCCATAGCCGGTCTCCGGGCGCGAGGGGCGCAGGCCGATGGTGGCGATGGCGCCCGTCTCGGCGAGGTGCGCGGCGGCGGAGAGCGCCTCGCGGAACGCCTCGGGCCGGCCCACGTGGTGGTCGGCGGGGAGCATCGCGATGACGCCCGTGGGGTCGCGCGCCGCGACGTGGAGCGCCGCCAGGCCCACGCACGGGGCGGTGTTCCGGGGGCAGGGCTCCACCACGAAGTTCTCGGGCGGGAGCGAGGGCAGGAGCTTCCGCGCCACCCTCGCGTGCTGCGGCCCGCAGACGACGAAGGTGCGCTCCGCCTTCGCGAGCGGCGGGAGGCGCTGGACGGTCGCCGCGAGGAGCGGCGCGTCCCCGGCCAGGGCGAGGAACTGCTTGGGGCGGCTCCGCCGCGAGAGCGGCCAGAACCGCGTCCCCGAGCCGCCCGCCATGATCACCGGATGGATCTTCACGCTCACGCTCGCCTCCGTAGCTTCCCTGCCGGGGGCCCCCGCAGAGCGGGCCCCC
>JAEYOU010000354.1 GCA_023411405.1 Pseudomonadota bacterium
GCGCGGGCGCGGCGGCGACGACGGCGGGCCCGAGCTTCCACCCGCCCGCGTCGCGGATCAGCCGGACGGGCACGGTGGCGCCGTCCAGCGGGAGGTGGCCCAGCAGGTCGGCGTCGCGGCCGTCCGCGGGATCGCCGGCGGGCTCGTCGGAGACGGAGTCCCAGTCGATCGGGAGCGCGCGCTCGAGGACCTGCCCGATCTGACGGGCGAGGCGCGGGCCCTCCACGGCGCGCCGCGCCTCGGGCAGGGCGCGCAGGTCGAGGAGCGCGGCCGCCCCCCCGTAGTCTCCCGCCCGCGCGGCCGCGAGGAACGCCTGCAGCGCGCGGCGCGGCGTGGTCGCGGCGGGCTCCACCGCGGCCGGGGACGAGGGGAGCGCGAAGAGCAACGCGAGTCCGGCGGCGAGCACCCGGGTGCGAGAGACCATGGCCCGACCATCGCACGCGCGCCTCCGCGAAGCCTGCGCCCCTTGGGGCGGTGCCGCTCGATCGGCCCACGCGGCGAGGGGACGGGCCGCTCCGCCCCCGGATGGTCGTGCGTTCGCCTTGCAAGCAAGCGCCGGTTGTGGCCTTGTCATGAGCGTTACTAACACACGGCCGCTCCGGCCGCGGAGGAGACCATGAGGAGCCGGATCCTTGCAGCCGCGCTGCTCGCCCCCCTCGTCGTGCTCCCGGCCTGCAAGAAGGGCCGGACCGGCGGCACGGTCACGGTCCTGGGCGTCTGGGGCGGAGCCGAGCTGGAGACCTTCCAGCGCATGGTGAAGCCCTTCGAGGAGCGGACCGGGGTGCGCGTCGAGTTCGAGGCGACGCGGGACCTCGACGCCGTGCTCACCACGCGCGTGGCGGCGGGGAACCCGCCCGACCTCGCCGTCCTGCCCAGCCCGGGCAAGATGGCCGACCTCTCCCGGCGGGGAAAGCTCGTCGACCTGGGCGGCGTGCTCGACGTGGCGAAGCTCCGGAGGTCGTACGCGCAGGGCTGGATCGACCTCGGCAGCGTCGACGGCACGCTCGTCGGCATCTTCCCGAAGGCCGATCTCAAGGGGCTCGTGTGGTACGACCCCAAGGCGCTCGCGGCGGCCGGCCTGAGCGCCAGCCCCGGCACGCTGGACGAGCTCCTCGGGCAGGCCCAGGGCGCCGCCGCGAAGGGCGTCACGCCCTTCGCGATCGGCCTCGAGAGCGGAGCGGCGAGCGGCTGGGTCGGGACCGACTGGCTCGAGAACATCCTCCTCAAGACGCACGGCCCCGAGACGTACCGGGCCTGGTACGAGGGCCGGCTGGCCTGGACCTCACCGGAGGTGAAGCTCGCGTTCGAGACCTGGGGCCGGATCGTCGGGGATCCGAAGCTCACCTACGGCGGCCGCCCGTACGTGCTCTCGACGAACTTCGGCAGCGCCTTCACCCCGCTGTTCGAGACCCCGCCCAGGGCCTACTTCCACTTCCAGGCGACGTTCATCCAGGGGTTCATCGCGAAGCAGTACCCGTCGCTGAAGGCGGGCGAGGACTTCCGCTTCTTCGCCCTGCCGCCCGTCCGGCCGGAGTACGCCGACGCGGCGGAGATCTCGGGCGATCTGGTCGGCATGTTCCGCGCCACGAAGCCGGCGGCCGCCTTCCTCGAGTACCTCACCACCGCGGAGGCGCAGAGCTACTGGGTGAAGGCGGGGAACGGCCTCTCCCCCAACCGCGACGTCTCGCTCGACGACTACCCGAACGCGCTCGCCAGGAGCGCCGCCCAGATCCTCACCTCGGCCGAGCGGACCGTCTTCGACGCCTCGGACATGATGCCGAGCAAGATGAACGCCGCGTTCTGGACCGGGGTGGTGAGCTTCGTCTCCAACCCGGACGACCTCGACCGCATCCTGGCCGAGCTGGAGGAGGTCCGCGCGGAGGCCTACGCGCGGTAGCGGCCCGCCGGGCGTGGGGACGCGATGGACTGGACGAGGGCGCTCTGGGGGGTGGCGGCGCTGGTGGGGGTGCCGCTCGCGCTCTGTGCGTACCTCCTCCTCGTGGAGCGCGCGGTGGACCGGCTCCCGGCGCGCCGGCGCACGCGCGTGCGACCGTGGCTCTGGATGGCGCCTGCGCTGGTCCTCCTGGCCGGGTTCCTCGTCTACCCTGCCCTGCACACCGCCGTCCTGAGCCTCCGGAGCGCGGACGGGTCGCGGTTCGTGGGCCTCGCGCACTACGCCCACGTCTTCACCGCCCGCAGCATGCTCACGGTGCTGCGCAACAACCTCCTCTGGCTCCTCCTCTTCCCGACCGTGACGGTCGTGCTGGGGCTGCTCGTCGCCGTCCTCGCCGATCGCGTCCGGTACGCATGGGCCGTGCAGACCGCCCTGTTCGTCCCGATGGCCATCTCGCTCGTGGCCGCCGGCGTCATCTGGAAGTTCATGTACCAGTTCCAGCCGCCCGGCGCGCCTCAGCTGGGCACCGTCAACGCCGTGCTGACGGCCGTCGTCCCCGGCTTCACGCCGCGGGCGTGGCTGTTCGATCGCGCGCTCAACAACCCTGCCCTCGTGTTCGTGCTCGTCTGGATGTGGGTCGGGTTCGCGATGGTCATCCTCCACGCGGCGATCCGGGGCATCGAGCCGGCCCTGGTGGAGGCCGCGCGCCTCGACGGCGCCAGCGAGCTCCAGGTCTTCTTCCGGATCACCCTCCCGCTCGTGCGGCCGACGGTCGCCGTGGTGACGACGACCCTGGTCGTCGGCGTGCTCAAGGTGTTCGACGTCGTCTACGTGATGACCAACGGGAGCCTGGACACCGAGGTGGTGGCGAACCGCATGTACAAGGAGATGTTCACCTACGGCGACTTCGGCCGGGCGAGCGCGTTCGCCACGCTGCTCCTGCTCGCGATCCTGCCGATCGTGTGGATGCACGTCCGGCGGTTCAGCCGGAAGGCGCGCCGCGCGTGAGCGCAGCCCTCCCCCTCGGCGCCCGCCGGAGCCTCGCGGCGCTCGCCCGGATCGCGTCGCGGGGCGCGGTGCACGCCACCCTCGTCGCCGTCAGCCTCGTCTGGCTCCTCCCGACGGTCGGCCTGCTGGTCTCCTCGCTCCGGCCCGCGCCGCGCGTCGCGACGAGCGGCTGGTGGACGGCGTTCACGACGCCGTTCGCGTTCACGCTGGAGAACTACGCCCACGTCCTCTCGCAGGCGAACCTGGCGCGGAGCTTCGTGAACAGCCTGATCATCGCCGTGCCGGCCACCCTCATGCCCGTCCTCGTGGCCGCCTTCGCCGCGTACGCGTTCGCGTGGATGCGCTTCCCCGGCCGGAACGCGCTCTTCCTCGTCGTGATCGGCCTGCTCGTGGTCCCGCTCCAGGTGACGCTCATCCCCGTGCTGCGGCTCTTCGTGGGCGCGGGGCTCGCGGGGACCACCGCCGCGGTCTGGATCGCGCACACGGCGTACGGGCTGCCGTTCGCCATCTTCCTCCTGCGGAGCTTCATGGACGAGCTCCCGGCCGAGATGATGGAGGCGGCCGCGCTGGAGGGAGCGACGCACGCGCAGATCTTCTTCCATCTGGTGCTGCCCACGTCCGCGCCCGCGATCGCGTCGCTCGTGGTCTTCCAGTTCCTGTGGGTCTGGAACGATCTGCTCGTGTCCCTCGTCTACCTGGCGGGGTCCCCCGCGGAGCAGCCGATGACCGTGACGATCAGCAGCATGGTGAACTCCTACGGCGGCGGCTGGGAGTACCTGACCGCGGCGGCCTTCCTCTCCATGATCCTCCCGCTGGCCGTCTTCTTCGCGCTGCGGCGGTCGTTCGTGCGGGGCATCCTCGCCGGCGCGGTGAAGGGATGACGCGCCGTACGGGGCGCCGGCGGCCGCCGGTCTCCTCGCTCGACGTGGCCCGGCGGGCGGGGGTCTCCCGCACCACCGTCTCCTTCGTCCTCAACCACGCGGCCGGGAAGAGCATCCCCGCGGCGACGCAGGCGCGCGTCCTGGCCGCGGCGCGCGCGATGGGGTACGTGCCCGACCTCCGGGCGCGGGCGCGCGCGCTGGCCACCCGGCGCACGATCGGCCTGTTCGTCCCGCACACCGGCTACGTCTCCGCCGATCCGTACGTCCACCGCGTCATCCAGGGGATGTCGCCGGTGCTCCACAACGCCCGCTTCCGGCTCGTCGTCCAGTCGATCGCGGGCAGCCAGGGTGACTACCTCGCGCTCGCGCGGCGCAGCGAGGTGGACGGGATCGTGTTCATGAACCCCCGACGTGGAGACCGGGGGCTCGCCGAGCTGCGGGCCGCCGCGTTCCCGCTCGTGGTCATCGGCACGCTCCCGGATCGAAGCATCCGCCAGCTCGACGTCGACAACCGCGCCGCCGCCGCGGGAGCGGTCCGGTACCTCCTCGAGCTCGGCCACCGCGAGATCGGGCTCATCCTGCACGCGCCGCCGTCCTTCTCCGCGGCCCGGGATCGCCGCGAGGGGTTCCGCGCCACGATGGACGCCGCCGGGCTGGCGATCCCGGCCGCGTGGGTGCGCGTCGCGGACCTCACCGAGCAGGGCGGTCACCGTGCGATGCGGGCGATCCTGGCAGGCCGGCGCCGGCCCACCGCGGTCTTCGCCACGAGCGACGTCGTCGCGTACGGCGCGCTCCAGGCGCTGCAGGAGCGCGGACTCGGGGTGCCCGACGACCTCTCGGTGGTCGGCTTCGACGACGACCTCCTCTCCCGCTACACCCGGCCCCGGCTCACCACCGTCCACAGCCCCGCGGAGGGGCTCGGCGCCGAGGCGGCGCGCCTCGTCATGGCGCTCGTCCGCGGCGGACGTCCGGGCAGGTCCCCTCGGCTCGAGGCCTCGCTGGTGATCCGCGAGAGCTGCCGGCCGCGTTGACGCGACAGCGGGCCGCGTCGTGAGCCCTCGAAGCTTCGAGCGATGCGAGACCACGTCCGAGAACCTCCGCCCGTGCTGAGCCTGTCGGAGCACGAGCGGCGCACGGCCGCACTGAGCGTACGCCTCGCCTTGGGCGAGTTGCCGTGGGGCGGCCGGCCGGGCCTTCTCCGCTCGCCCTGAGCGTGCCCTGGAATCGGCGCCGCGCGCGTTCACTCCGAGACGCGCGCGTTCCCTCGATCGAGGCCATTCGAGCGCCTGCGCCATGGTCGGCTCGCTCGAGACAGGTCACCGCGGCGAAGCCGCTTCATTATAGGGGCCCCCTGGGGGCCGCCGGACCCGGCCGTCCGCCTGGGGGCGTTGCTTGTGGCGGCTCGGCTGCGCCTCCGGCTGTCGCCCGATCATTCCTCACAGGGCGTGCGGATCCCCGCAGCGAGACGTGCGGGCCACGCTGGACGCCTTGACGCTCGTGTATCATCCTGGCCGGTCGAGGGACCTCGGTGGGCCGGGCAACCAACGTGAGTGCGCCACTCCAGCCACGATGGATCGTGAGGCGCTCGGACCTCCTCGCTGGAGTCGTCCATGCGGCTCTCGGTGGTGCGTTCTGGTATGCCTTCCACGTGCGGTACTGGGCATGGCGAGAGTGCATCGCGCAGGCGTCCTCGAGCTGCATCACGCCAGAGGGTGACAGCGTCACGACGGGCGGGATGGTCTGGTCCCTGCCCGCAATTCTCTTCACCCTGGCCGCGGTGCGGCGTGTTGTACGTGCGCTTCCCCTGTGACTCCGTCTTCAGCGTTGGTAGCTCTCGGCTTCGCTGGCGCATTCACGGGCCGGGGCGCATGTTCGTCACCGTAGCCGAGCCGCCACAAGCAACGCCGCCCAGGCGGACGGGCGGGCTCGACGGAGCGAGCCGACCATGGCGCAGGCGCCCGAGCGCGATCTCGCAGGCACGCGCGCGGCCCGGAGTGAAGGCGCGCGGCGCCGATGTCCGAGGCGGCCACCCGCGAGCGAAGCGAGCGGAGGTGGCCGCAGAGTTTCGGCGCTGCGCCCAGGTGGACCACTTCCGGCACGCGCGCGGCATCCGATCCGCCTGTGGCGCCGAGCACTCGACCTGGTCGGCGAGCCTGCCGAGCCCGGCCGGCCGCCCCACGGCAACGCGCTCACAGGCGAGGCGTACGCCGGGTGCGGCCTGCGTCGCTCGTGCTTCGACAGTCAGCACGAGCGGATGTTCACGGTCCGTCCCATGTTCATGCTGCAGGAGGACGGCCCTTCACCGGAGAGCTCGCACCGCTCGCCCTTCGACAGGCTCAGGGCAAGCGGCTTCGGCTCACTCGACGGCGGCTGTTCCCTCTACCGCGATGACCGCCGCTTCGACGGCTGCACCCGCGGCGGCTCGTCCTCCTGCTTCGCGTAGTGCGGCGGCCAGGGCGCGTCGCCCTGGCCGTCCTTCTTCTGCTTCGCCGCCAGCTCGAGCAGCGACTCGAGCGAGCCGACGGCCTCGTCGATCCCGGCGCCGGGATCCCCGCGCTCCGCGAACCGCGCCGGGACGGTGCGCAGGGTGAAGTCGGCGGGCTCGCACGCGGGGAGCTCGTCCCAGGTGATCGGGGTCGACACGCGGGCGTCGGGGCGCGGACGGACCGAGTACGCGGAGGCGATCGTGCGATCCTTCGCGTTCTGGTTGTAGTCGAGGAAGACGCCGTGCCGCTCCTCCTTCCACCACTTGCTCGTGGCGAGCGCCGGCGCGCGCCGCTCCACCTCCCGCGCGAGGGCGAGCGCGGCCTGGCGGACCTCGCCGAAGCCCCAGCGCGGCCGGAGGCGGGCGTAGACGTGGATGCCGCGCGAGCCGCTCGTCTTGGGCCAGCCGGTGAGGCCGTGCTCGCCGAGCACCTCGCGGGCGAGCAGCGCGACCTGCCGGACCTGGTCCCACTCCACGCCGGGCACCGGATCCAGATCGACGCGCAGCTCGTCGGGGTGGTCGACGTCGCCGGCGCGCACGGGGTGCGGGTGGAGATCCACGCAGCCGAGGTTCACCACCCAGGCCAGCTGCGCCGCGTCGCGGACGACGACCTCGTCGGCGGTCCGCCCGGAGGGGAACCGGAGCTCCACCACCTCGATCCAGGGCGGCCGCGAGGTCGGCGCGCGCTTCTGGTAGAACGGCTCGGCGCCGATGCCGTCCACGTAGCGCTTGAGCTGCATCGGGCGATCGCGGACCCCGCGCAGCACGCCGTCGGCGACCGCGAGGTAGTACTGGACCAGCTCCCGCTTGGTGATCCCCGCCTCGGGGAAGTAGAGCTTGTCCGGGTTGGACACGGACACCTCCCGCCCCGCGATCTCCAGGACCTCCTTCTTCGAAGCCGCCACCGGCTACGCCCGCTTCCACTTGATGTTGCAGCCCACGCTCGCGCGCTGGTCGGGCGACGGCGCCTCGCCGCGGGCGACGGCGTCGATCGCGGCGCGCAGGGACGCGCCGGTGACCGGCCTCGGCAGCGACGGGCGGCTGTCGTCGAACTGGCCCCGGTACGCGAGCTTCCCCGCCGCGTCGAAGAGGAAGTGGTCCGGGGTGCACGCGGCCTGGAAGGCGCGGGCGACCTCCTGCGTCGCGTCGAAGACGAACGGGAATCGCCAGCCCTCCTCCACCGCGAGGGCCTTCATCGCGGCTGGGCCGTCCTGCGGGTACGCCACCTCGTCGTTCGCGTTCACGGCCACGACGGCGAACCCCTGGTCGATCGCCTCGTGCGCGAGCCGCACCAGCTCGCGCCGGATGTGCTTCACGTACGGGCAATGGTTGCAGATGAACGCGACGAGCAGCCCCCTCTTGCCGCGGGCGAGCTCGGCGCCGTCGATCACCTCCCCGCTCACCGCGTCGGGGAGGCGGAGGGAGGGCAACGCGGTGCCCAGCGGCAGCATCGTGGACGGGGTCTCGGCCATTCGGGGTCTCCTCTCGTGGTGCGTCTCCGGATCCTAGGCCGCACGGCGAGACCGAGCACGCCAAACGCGCCCCGCCCGCCGGGAGGTCAGGGCGCCTCGGGCGGGGACACCGCCGCGGCGGTCCTCGGCCGGACCGCGGCGAGGTACGAGCCCGAGAGGATGAGCACGAACCCCGCCGCCATCCCCGCCGTGAACGGCTCGTCGAGCACCAGCACACCCGCGGCGACCGCCACGGCGGGGTTCAGGTACGCGACGAGCGTCGCGCGGATGGGGCCCACCTCGGCGATGAGCTGGAAGAAGATCACGAAGGCGGCCGCCGTGCACGCGACCCCGAGCACGGCGACGGCGGCGAGCACCCGGCCGGACGGGAACGCCGCGGGCGCGGCGAGGACGGCCGCGGGGGCGTACAGGATCGCGGCGGCCGCGAGGGACACCGCGACGACCTCCAGGCTCGGGAGGTCGGCGAGGTGCCGGGACACGACCAGCGGGCCCACCGCGTACCCGAGCACGACGACGAGCATCGCCGCGACCGCCCATGCGTCCCCCGCGCGGAGGTCGAGGCCCACCAGGGCGGCCACGCCGGCGAGCCCGAGGCACAGCCCGGCGAGGCCCCGCGCGCCGAGCTCTGCCTCCTCGCGGCCGGTGAGCCGGGAGACGAGCGCGCCGGCCAGCGGCACGCAGGCCACCAGGAGGCCGGCCGCCGAGCTGGAGAGGCGCCGCTCCGCGTGCGACAGCAGGAGCCAGGGGACCGCGACCTCCACCACCGTGAAGGCGAGGATCGGAGGCCACCGCGGGAGGAGGCGGCCGAGGTGGCCGCGGCGCACGACGAAGGGCAGGAGCAGGCACGCGCCGATCGCGGTGCGCCCCAGGACGAGGAGCGCCGGAGAGAGCTCGGCCACCGCGACGCGGATGAGCATGTACGGCAGGCCCCAGATCAGGGCGAGGCTGGCGAAGAGGATCCATCCGCGGCGGGACACGTGGCTTCCTCCGGAGGCGAGGATGGTAGCCCCAGCCCGGGCGCGATGCACCTTGCGCCGGCTCGCTTCCTGGGATATCGGGGCGTCTCCGCGGGGCCGACGATCCCGCCGCGAGGAGCCCATGGGACGCATCTTCGAGACGCGCAAGGCCACGATGTTCGCCCGCTGGGACAAGATGGCGAAGGCGTTCACGCGCGTGGGCAAGGACATCGCCATCGCGGTGAAGGCCGGAGGCACGAACCCCGACACGAACCCCGCCCTGCGGCGCGCCATCCAGAACGCGCGCGCGGTCAACATGCCGAAGGACAAGGTCGAGGCGGCCATCAAGCGCGCCAGCGGCCAGGACCAGGCGGCGTTCGAGACCATCCTGTACGAGGGCTACGGGCCGCACGGGGTCGCGCTGGTCGTCGAGGCCGCGACCGACAACGTGGTCCGCACCGTGGCCAACGTGCGAATGCACTTCAAGGACCACGGCGGCAACCTGGGCACGAACGGCAGCGTCGCCTTCCAGTTCCAGAAGATGGGGGTGTTCCGCCTCAACCCCCAGGGCCTCGATCTCGAGGCGCTCGAGCTGGACCTCATCGATCACGGCCTCGAGGAGCTCGGCGAGGGCAAGGGCGAGAAGGGCGAGCCCCAGGTGATCATCCGCTGCGCCTTCGCGAGCTTCGGGCAGCTCCAGGCCGCGATCGAGGAGCGCAAGCTCCCGCTCATCTCCGCGGAGTCGGAGTACGTCGCGCAGACGCCGGTCGAGCTCCCGGAAGAGAAGGCGCACGAGGTGCTCGAGCTCGTCGACGCCCTCGAGCAGGACGACGACGTCCAGCGGGTGTTCCACGCGCTGGCGTGATCCCTTTCCACGAGGTGTGACGATGCAGCACCGCGAGCTGGGCCGCACCGGGTTCAAGGTCTCCACCATCAGCTTCGGCGCCTGGGCCATCGGCGGCACGTGGGGCACGGTCGACGACTCCGAGTCGCTCGCCGCGCTCCACCGCGCCGTGGACCAGGGCGTGAACTTCTTCGACACGGCGGACGTGTACGGCGACGGCCGGAGCGAGCGGCTCATGGCGCGGCTCCGCAAGGAGCGGAAGGAGCCGATCTACGTCGCGACCAAGGCCGGCCGCCGGCTCGACCCGCACGTCGCCGCAGGGTACAGCCGCGAGAACCTCACGGCCTTCGTCGAGCGGAGCCTCGAGAACCTGGAGACGGACGCGATCGATCTGCTCCAGCTCCACTGCCCGCCGACCGACGTCTACTACCGGCCGGAGGTGTTCGGGGTCCTCGACGACCTCGTGAAGGCGGGCAAGCTCCGACACTACGGCGTCAGCGTGGAGCGCGTCGAGGAGGCGCTCAAGGCGATCGAGTACCCGGGCGTGCAGTCGGTCCAGATCATCTTCAACGTGTTCCGCCAGCGCCCGGCCGACCTGTTCCTCGCCGAGGCCGCGCGCCGCAAGGTCGGCATCCTCGCGCGCCTGCCGCTCTCCTCGGGGCTCCTCGGCGGGAAGATGACGAGGCAGACCCAGTTCGCGGCGGACGATCACCGCGCGTTCAACCGCGAGGGCGCCGCGTTCGACCGCGGCGAGACGTTCTCCGGCATCGACTACGACGTCGCGCTCGCCGCCGTGGAGGAGCTCCGCCCGCTCGTGCCGGCGGGCGTGACGATGGCCCAGCTCGCCCTCCGCTGGATCCTGATGCACGAGGCGGTCACCTGCGCCATCCCCGGCGCGAAGCGCCCGGCCCAGGTCGACGAGAACGTGGCCGCGGCCGATCTGCCGCCCATCCCGGCGCCCACGATGACGGCGATCCGCGGCATCTACGACCAGAGGATCAAGCCGCTCGTGCATCAGCGGTGGTGACGAGCGCGCGCGGCGCTGGGAAGCGAAGGAAGACCGCTCGCCCTGAGCCGTGTCGTCCCGTGAACACCGCTCGTGCTGAGCCTGTCGAAGCACGAGCGGCGCAAGGCCGCACTCAGCGGACGCCTCGCCTTTGGGCGCGTTGCCGTGGGGCGGCCGCCCGGGCCCGGCGGGCTCGCCGACCAGGTAGAATGCTCGGCGCCGCAGGCTGTTGTAGGCCGCGCGCGTGCCGTCGGTAACCCGAGCAGGCGCGGCGCCGAAACTCGGCGGCCACTTCCGCCGATGCTGAAGTCACCGCCGTTGCACCAAAGGTAAAATGCTTCCAGCTCGGGCGGAAATCCGTAGCGCGCGATCGGGTTGTCTACGCGCGGCCCCTCGCCCGCACGCGACTCCACCTCGGCGATCTCCTCGGCGGTCAGCGGAGCACGCAGCTGGTCCAGCCGTCGCTTCTGCTCAGCGGCATCGCGCGGCGGGCGGGGCGCGGCCTCCTCGAGGACGTCGCTCCAATCGACCATAGCGCTCTCCCTCATTCGTTCCTGGAACACTGTGACAACCGGTTCGAGGCTAGTCCCTACCGTGTCGGACGCGCCACAGCCGCCGGAGCGCCGCAGCCCGGGCCCCGCGCGGCGGTACACCGAGGTCGCGCCGAGCGCGCCCGCCGTGCTCCGCGCGCGGAAAGGACCTCGCGCAGGGGGCGCGCCTCTGTCCGAAGCCGGCCACCCGCGAGCGCAGCGAGCGGAGGTGGCCGGCAAGTTTGGCGCGCCTCCCCCAAGAACACTCAGCGTCGCCGCGCGCGTACCTGGATCCCCGCCGCGCGACCGAGGTAGCAGCGCGGGGCCCGGGCGGAGGCGCGGAGGCGGCGTACGGCTGCTCCCGGACCAAGGCACCACGAGCGGGATCACTCCCGCTGCACGAGCCAGACGCCCCCGAGGATGACCGCGGCCCCGAGCGCGTACACGACGCCGGGCCGCTCGCCGAGGAGCGCGATCGCGAGGAGCGTCGCGAGGATCGGCTGGAGGTAGGTGACGCTCGCGACGCGCGACGCGGGCAGGTAGCGGAGCGCGTGCGAGTAGATGAGGTACCCGACGACCGACGGCGCGATCGACATGTAGACGATGCCCACCCACGCCGCCGCGTCGATCCCGGCCGGCCCCCCGAGCGACCAGAGCCCCCAGACCGCGAAGGGGAGCGAGAGGATCGCCCCGCCCCAGTACGCGATCGCGTTCACCGCGAGCGTCCCCACCTCCTCGGTGAGCGACTTGCCGAAGAGCGAGAAGGCCGCGAACAGGGCCGCGTTCCCGAGCATGATGAGGTCGCCGACCGCGCTCGCGTCGCCCCCGGGCGCGCGGGCGAGCTGGAGGATCGCCACGCCGGCCGCCGCCGCGATCATGCCGGCGAGCCGCCGGCGCCTCAGCCGCTCGTGGCCCAGGGCCGCCGCGCCCAGGAGCACCAGCACCGGGGCGATCGCCCCGATGACCGCGCCGTGCGCGACGCTGGTGTACGACAGCGCCGCGACGAACGCGAACTGGTTCGCGACGATCCCGAGGACCCCGACGACGGCCAGCCGCGGGAGGTCGCGGCGCGTCCAGCGGCGGAGGGCCGGGTCCGCCCCGGGGCGGGCGAGCCGGTACACCGGGATCATGACCAGGCCCGAGAGCACCGTCCGGAGGCACGCCACGACGAGCGGCGGCGCGTCGCGGACCGCGAGCTTCGCGAAGACGAAGTTCGCCGCCCAGATGAGGAGCATCAGCGCCAGCAGGCCGTACAGCCGGGCCCGCGAGGGGGCGCGGTGCGGCGCGGGGGCGCCGCGGTCGTCCGCCATGGGCGCGGAGGATGTGGTGCGCGGCGGCCGAAATCAACGTGAGCGCACGCCCTCGCCTCCCTGCGGCGCCGAGCCACAGCCCTGGCCGCCCGCGTGCGCGCCGGTGCAGGCTCGACCCGTGGTAGACAGGCTGCCCCGGCCTCCCCGACTTCGACTCTGCCCCGGGCTGGCCGCGCCGACCACGACCAGGAGAGCCGCCGTGTCTCAGATCGAGACCCTCATCACCCAGACCGAGAAGCACCGCTCCATCTTCGAGGAGTGCATCCGCAAGCTGGCCGTCCCCGTGTGCGCCGCGTTCAAGGACGGCGACGGGCTCGCCCCCGTGGACTTCCAGGCCGGCGCCGAGGCGATCTCCACGAAGGACACGCCGGCGGTGAACGCGAAGTTCCCGAAGACCTCCGGCGCCTCCGGCAACAAGATCCTCGTCGGCCAGGGCCGGCGGAGCGCCCCGGTGCAGGGGAAGCGCGTCGCCGTCCTCTTCTCCGGCGGGCCGGCCGCCGGCGGCCACAACGTCATCGCCGGCCTCCAGGCGGCGCTCGGGAAGGGCAACGCGCTGTTCGGCGTGCGCGCCGGGCCGAAGGGCCTCATCGAAGGCAAGCTCTTCGAGATCACCGCGGAGGCGGTCGCCGGGATCCTCAACACCGGCGGGTTCGACTTCCTCGGCTCCGACCGCACCAAGATCAAGAAGGACGAGCAGTTCGCGGCCGTGAAGAAGACCTGCGTCGACAACGCCCTCGACGCCATCGTGGTGGTCGGCGGCGACGACTCGAACACCAACGCCGCCATCCTCGCCGAGTACCTCTTCTCCGGCGTGAAGCAGGACGGCGGCGGCGTCCAGGTGATCGGCGTCCCGAAGACCATCGACGGCGATCTGCAGATCGGCGACCTCCTCCCGATCTCCTTCGGCTTCGACACCGCCACCCGCGTCTACGCGGAGATGACCGGCAACATCCTCCAGGACACGCCCTCGTCCCGGAAGTACTGGCACTTCGTGAAGCTCATGGGCCGCGCGGCCTCGCACGTGGCGCTCGAGGTCGGACTCCAGGTCAAGCCGGCGGTGCTGCTCGTCTCCGAGGAGGTGGCGGAGAAGAAGCTCCCGCTCTCGACGATCATCGACGGCATCGCCAAGGTGGTCGTGGCCCGGGCGAAGAAGGGGATCAACCACGGCGTGGTGGTGGTGCCCGAGGGGCTCATCGAGTTCATCCCCGAGATGAACGCCCTCATCGCGGCGATCGACCACGAGATGGCCGACAAGGCCGCCGCGGTCGGGCCGATGAAGGAGGCCGATCGGGTCGCGTTCATCCCGCGCCACCTGAAGCCCGAGCTGGCGACGCTCTTCCACTCGCTGCCCGGCTACATCCAGCGGATGCTGGTCGCGGACCGCGACTCGCACGGCAACCTGCAGGTGTCGCTCATCCCCACCGAGCGGCTCCTCATGGACATGGTCGCGATCCGGGTCGCCGAGCTCGACGCGAGCGTGAAGTTCTCGACCCACACCCACTTCTTCGGTTACGAGGGGCGCTGCGGCGCCCCCACCCTCTTCGACGCGGCGTACACCTACAACCTCGGCCTCACCGCCGGTTCGCTCATCCTCGCGGGCAAGACCGGGTACATGGCGTCGATCCGCGACCTCGAGGCCGGCGGACGGCCCGTCGCCATCCCGCTCACCGGGCTGCTCAACGTCGAGCGCCGCCACGGGAAGGACGAGATGGTGATCGAGAAGGCGCTCGTGAAGCTCGACTCGCCCGCCTTCCGCTACTTCGCCTCGCGCCGCGAGGCGTGGGCCGCCGAGGATCTCTTCTGCTCCCCGGGCCCCCGGCAGCTCTGGGGGCCGGCGGCGATGCAGCTCCCGATGACCGTCGCGCTGAACCGGAGCTACGCTTCTCTCGCGTTCAGGTTCTGATCCCGTGAACGAGCCCCGCGTCCGAGCCCGCGCCCGACGATCCGGGCA
>JAEYOU010000361.1 GCA_023411405.1 Pseudomonadota bacterium
CTGATAAGACACGCGATCTTCCGGGTGCGACTGACCAAGGGTAGAAGCATGAGCCCCATCTGGAGGGAGCGGAGTAGGGGATGGCCTCATGGATATACAGGGCCGATAGCATGATTCCTGCGATGCAGAGTTGTTTTACGGCTAAGACGGTTAACAGTGAATCGTAGTATAAAATAACTTTGTTCTATTCTCTGTGATTCCAGAGCGGCTGAGTCATAATGGAATGGAACCTTGACGAGCTGACTTTTTCCAAGGCTTCTGAAAGTTTACAATGCGATTGAGATATATACTTAACTGGAGAGTTTCTATCTGTGAGCGGATTGCCCCGCGAAGGTTTGCGAGCAGTCTGACACTTGGTTAATGCAAGGAAAAGTGAGTGATGTTCACTTCACTCTCGACAGCTAGGTGAACATCACAGCAGCCTGAGGGCAAAATTGTATTGGTGCTCTTCCCACTTAAGAGTAACTTCCGGTTCTTTTGCCTCCGGTCTGAAGCGGAGGTAGTATATGAGCACATCATGGACTGGAAAATTCTTCCCGCTCCTCATGGCGGTGCTGCTGGTTACGACAGCATTCTTCCCTGCCGTGAGCGCAAATGCAACGATCGAGAATTCAACTGATGCGAGAGAATACTCGTATACATTTTCGGATATAGTGGAAGCCGGAGGAGGCATCCCTGCCTCCGTAACCACTCCGACGGTCACAGATACTCCCATCCCGACGATCACGGAGAGTTCTGATTCAGACTCTTTTGAGGAAGAGATCTACTCGACGGAAGCCATCGATCCCCCAATTGCTGATTTTTTGGGTGAACTACAACACCGGCAATGAAGATCTGCCGTGTCAGTTCACTGACATCTCGACGAACTCGCCGACCTCATGGAGCTGGGACTTCGGGGACGGCGGCACCTCGACCCTCCAGAACCCCAGCCACCTGTACACGGAGCCGGGCGTCTACACGGTCTCGCTCACCGTGACGAACAGCGAAGGAAGCGATACCGAGACGAAGACCAACTACATCCTGGTCACCCCGGACAGCTTCCCGTACCGCATCAACTTCCAGCCGAGTGAGTCAGAGTGCCCTGACGGCTGGATCTATGATTACGGCCAGAGTTATCGCCAGATGGGCGGCAAATGGTACGGCTGGAACGTCTCCCAGGAGTGGACCGCACGCGACCGCGAGATCAACCCCGACCAACTCCTCGATACGCTCTGCTTCATCCAGTATCCCGATCAGCGGGAGTGGAAGATCGCCGTCCCGGACGGAATGTACAACGTCACGGTTTCCATCGGCGACCCGGCGTCCTGGCAGTACCACACCATCGCTGTGAACGACATCCAGTACTGGGACGACTACTACCTGGACGCAAACGAGTTTGCGTCTATGTCCCGGGACGTCGCGGTCACCGACGGGTTCGTCCGCCTGACGAACCTGAACGCAGATCAGGGCTATACGATGATCAATTACATCGTCATCGATAGTGCTGTCAGCGAGCCTCCGGTCGCAGATTTCATAGCGAACAAGACCCACCTCGCCGAAGGGCAGGCTGTCGCATTCACCGATACGTCTGCGAACTCTCCAACGTCCTGGCTGTGGAATTTCGGCGACGGCGGCACCTCGACTGAGCAGAACCCGACCCATGCGTATCAGACCGCCGGCACCTACACAGTAACGCTCACGGCGACAAACGCTTTCGGCAACGACACCGAGACCAAGACCAACTACATCACTGTCGGGTCGTCCTCACAACTGCTTGATGCCGACTTCACCAGCAATGTCACGTCTGGTTACCCGCCGCTTGCCGTTCAGTTCACCGACCTCTCCACGGGGACGCCCATCGCCTGGAACTGGAACTTCGGGGACGGCACATGGTTCAATACGACAAACGAGTTTGAGAGGAATGCCGCACACATGTACACCCAGGCTGGGTCGTACGACGTGCGGCTGTTCGTGACCGACGCGTCCGGTTCCGACCAGGAGAATAAGGCAGGATACATCTCGGTCTCCTCTTCGGAACTTCTCACGATCACTTCGCCGCTGGATGACACCGTCGCGAACGGGAACGTCACGGTGGCGGGCCGAATCGGCGATCCCGCGGTATCAAGTGTCACGCTCACCCACAACGGTGTTTCGTCGACGATTCCGGTGCAAGACGGGAACTTCTCCACGACGGTGAACCTCTCCGCGGTCAACACCATCATCGTTACCGCTGTCGGCTCCGGCGGCAGCCCGCAATCGGTAACTCTCCTCCTCGACGGGGATATGCTCCCGGCCGCGTATGAGCAGGCGATCGGATTTGACCCCCTCAATGCCGACTCCGACTGCTCGCAGTGGCCCGGGGACCAGTCCGGAAACGGGGTCATCGACGGCTACGAGATCTTCGCCGGCGACCTCCCGGTCTTTGCGAAGGCGCGGATCGGCGCCGACCCGTTCGTGACGGATACCGACGGCGACGGCCTGACCGATTCGTTCGAGCTGCTGAAACTCGGGACGTTCCCGGAGGAGCCGGGGATGATGTCGATGATGGGCGAGGGCGGTCCTATTGTCGCCGCCGGAACAACGGACGACCCGGACGGGGA
>JAEYOU010000365.1 GCA_023411405.1 Pseudomonadota bacterium
CCGCGGGCGCGCCCGCAGCAGGAGCAGCGCCAGGAGCCGCAGCCGCCGCAGCGCCCTCCGCGCCCGGAACGGCCGCCACCGCAGCGGCGACCTCTTCCTTCTCGGGCACGGCGACGAAGGCCACCACGTAGTCGGTGGCGTAGCGGAAGGTGCAGCCCTCGGGAGCCTTGATCTCCGAGATGTGGAGCGAATGGTTTTTTTTTATTGAGTTGTCGTCCACCGAGATCTTCACCGGGATCTTGTTCGGCAGCGACTCGACGAGGATGTCGTGGGCCGCGAGCGAGAGGATGCCGCCCTCCGCCTGGCCGGCGGCGCGGCCGACCGTCTCGACGGGCACGCGCACCTTTACGGTCTTGTCCATCCTGACCTCGAAGAAGTCCGCGTGGAGCAGCTCGCGGCTCACCGGGTCGACCTCGTACTCCTTGAAGAGGACGTGCTTCTCGGGCGCGCCGTCCATCTGGAGGGTGAGGATGGTGTTGAAGCGGTGAGGGGTCTCGATCGCCTTCATGAGGAAGGACGGGTCGACGGCCACGTGAGACGGACCGGACTCGCCGCCGTACACGACGGCGGGGATGAGACCCTTCGCGCGGAGCCGCCGCGCAGGGCCCTTGCCCCGCTCGTCGCGCTTCGTCGCACTGAGGACGTTGTCGGACATCTGCTCCTCCCAATGGACTCGCCGTCCTCGCGGACGGGAGGGGCCTTTCGCGTCGGCTCGGGCCCTGGGTGGTTGGGGGCCCAGCGAAGACGCCGGACCGTGTAGAAGAACGCGCGTTCCTAGCCGAAATCCGGCGTCCGGTCAAGGGCGAAGGACCCCCGGAGTGCCCAGGTTCCGATCATGCCCAACCCCATCCGCCGCTCCGGAGCGCCGTTCGACGAGGAGATCGCCGATCAGACCGCGGTCACCGAGGACGAGGAGGACCTCCCCGGCCGGCCGCCCCGGCAGGAGGGGTCGCCGCTCGTGGATCCCGACCGAGCCCCCGGCACCCCACCCGACGCCATCCCGCCGGGTCCCGGGTCGCCGTCGTAGACCAGGCGAGCACGAGCCCGTCACCGCAAGCGGGTGCGCTCACCCAGCGGACCCGCGCCTCGAGCGTCGTCACTCGTCCAGCACCTGCCGGACCCGCCCGAGCAGCGTCGCGGCCGTGAACGGCTTCGCGAGGATCCGCGGCGCCTCCCCGCCGAGCCCGCGCTCGGCCATGACCTCTCTCGAGTAGCCGGAGACGAAGAGGACCTTCTGGCCGGGCCGCTGCTCCGCGAGCCGCTTCGCGAGCGCTGCGCCGGTCATGCCCGGCATCACCACGTCGGTGACGACCAGGTCGAACGGCGCGCCCTCCTCGCCGGCCCGCTCGAGCGCCTCGGCGCCGTCCCGCGCGACGACGACCCGGTACCCCGCCGTCTCGAGCGTGCGACGCGTGACGGATCGGACCAGCGGATCGTCCTCGACGACGAGGATCTTCTCGGTCCCGCCCACCTTGCCCGGCGCGAGGAGCGGCGGCGGCGTGAGGGCGGGCCGCTCGCAGCGCGGCAGGCAGAGCTCGAAGGTGGTCCCGCGCCCCGGCGCGCTCTCGACGTGGATGTGGCCGCCGCTCTGGGCGATCGCCCCGTACACGGTGGCGAGCCCGAGGCCCGTGCCGGCGCCCGGCTCCTTCGTCGTGAAGAACGGCTCGAAGAGGTGCGCCTTCACCTCGTCGGCCATGCCGACGCCGGTGTCCGTCACGGTGACGCGGACCCAGTCTCCGGGCCGCGCCGGCGGCGCCATCGGCGGGTCGCCCGGGACGGGCGCGTTCCGCGCCTCGATCGTGACCCGGCCCCCGCCCGGCATCGCGTCGCGGGCGTTGAGCGCGAGGTTGAGGAAGGCCTGCTCGAGCTGGCCCGGATCGCAGCGCGCCGGCCAGAGGTCGGGCGCCACCGTGATCGAGAGCCCGACGTCCTCGCCGAGCGCGCGCCGGAGGAGCTTCTCGCTCCCGCGGAGCACGAGCCCGACGTCCGTGGGCGCCAGCGCGACGGCCTGCCGACGCGCGAACGCGAGGAGCTAGCGCACGAGGTCGCGGGCGCGCGCGCCGGCGATCGCGATCTCCTCCACGTCCTCGAGGCTCGCGGGGCGGCCCGCGGCGGCCTCCTCGCGCAGCACCTCGGCGCAGGCGAGCACCACCGTCAGGAGGTTGTTGAAGTCGTGGGCGACCCCGCCGGCGAGCCGGCCGAGGCTCTCGAGCTTCTGGGCGCGGGCGACCTGCTCGCGGAGCGCCCGCTCCTCGGTCACGTCGCGGGCGATCCCGGTCACGCCGACGATCGCTCCCGCGTCGTCCCGCACCGGGCCCCAGTGGCTCTCGAAGATGCGCGGGCCGATCCGGTTCTCCGCGACGAACGCCTCGCCGGCGAGCGCGCGCTCGAAGTCGGCGAGCACGCCGGGGTTGTCGTCGTAGACCTGGGCGACCGTCAGGCCGACGACCTGGCCGGGCTTGAGCCCCAGCGCCGCCAGGCCGAGCCCCTCGGAGAGGGTGAAGATCCCGTGCCGATCGGTGGCCCACTGCACGAGCGGCACGCTCCGCAGGATCGCGCGGTAGCGCGCCTCGGCCTCCGCCAGGGTCCGGAGCTGCGCCTCCGGCGTCGCGGGCGCAGCAGGCGGGGCCTGGCGAGCGGGACGGCGCTTCATGGCGGCCGCTCCGTGCCATCGGCCGGATCCCCCCGGCGGCACGGACGGGGCACGATTGTACGCCGCGAACGCAGGCGGCCGGGAGTGGGGGAAACGGATCGGTCCCGGGGGACCGGGGTGCGCCGGGACCTGCCGGGATCCCCCGTCAGGTCTCCGCGCGTCGCTCGGCGAGGTTCCGGGGCTACACGAACAGCGAAGAGAGCGAGTCCGCGGAGTGGATCCGGCGAACCGCCTCGGCGAGCAGCCCGGCGACCGAGAGCACGCGGATCTTCTTGCACTCCGCGGCGGCGGGCGAGAGCTGGATCGAGTCGGTGATCACCACCTCCTCGATCGGGCTCTTGGAGATCCGCTCCACCGCCGGTCCGGAGAGGACGCCGTGCGTCGCGTAGGCGAAGACGCGGACGGCGCCCTTGTCCATGAGCGCGGTGGCGGCCTGCGAGAGCGTGCCGGCCGTGTCGATCATGTCGTCGAGGAGGACCACGGTCTTCCCGTGGACGTCGCCGATGACGTTCATGATCTCGGCGACGTTGGGCTTGAGGCGCCGCTTGTCGACGATGCCCAGCCCGGCGCCGAGCCGCTTCGAGTAGGCGCGGGCGCGCTCGACCCCGCCCGCGTCCGGCGAGACGATCACCACGTCCTCGACGTTCCCGTCGAAGCGGCGCCGCATGTGCTCGAGGAGCACCGGCGTCGCGTAGAGGTGGTCGAAGGGGATGTTGAAGAACCCCTGGATCTGGCCCGCGTGCATCTCCATCGAGATGACGCGCGTCGCCCCGGCGCTCTCGATGAGGTCGGCGACGAGCTTCGCGGTGATGGGGACGCGCGAGGCGCTCTTCCGATCCTGCCGCGCGTAGCCGTAGTACGGGATGACCGCGTTGATGGAGCCTGCGGACGCGCGCTTCAGCGCGTCGCACATGATGAGGAGCTCCATGATGTTGGTGTTGGCGTCGGGCGAGGTGGGCTGGACGACGTACGTGTCCATCCCGCGCACGTTCTCGCCGATCTCGACCTGGATCTCGCCGTCCGAGAAGCGCCCCACCATCGCGCGGGACAGCGGGATGCCGAGCTCCTTGCAGATGGACTCGGCGAGCCTCCGGTTGGCGTTCCCCGAGAAGATCTTGTAGTCCGGCCGGCCGCCGTTCGTGGGCAAGGGCATGTCCGCGCTCCGGAACCTGCGAAGGAAAGCGGCGCCGGGGCGGCGCCGGGCGGTCCTTATACCGGAACGGTCCGACTTCCGCGACGGAGGCGAGGAGCGGCAGTCCGGCGCGGCGCACGGCCGGGACGCCGCGCGGCGGATCGCGCAGCGGCTCGGCGCGCCGCACGCCGATCAGGCTTCGATGTCGGTGCCCGTGGGGCGTGGCGCCGAGCCCTTGCGGATCTCGCGCTCGTACTCGGCGAGGATCGCCCGCTCCATCCGATCGCGCGTCTCGGAGTTGAGCGGGTGGGCGATGTCCTTGAACGTGCCGTCCTTGCGCCGCTTGGCGGGCATCGCGATGAAGAGGCCCGTGTTGCCGTGGATGACCTTGAGGTCGCGGACCACGAAGCAGTCGTCGAGCGTGATGGTCACGTACGCCTTGAGCTTCTCTTCGTTGACCGGGAAGACGCGGACCTCGGTGATCTCCATGCGGTAACCCTCGGCTGGCCTCGCACCGTCCGGACGGCGAATACGCGGATCTCGAACCGGCGTCCCTCCTCCTCCATCGTTAACGCCGCCGCGCGCGCCGCGCCCCTGCCCGAAAAGACCCCGAAGCACGTCGGACCGCTCCCGGACATCATAGCGACCCGCGCACGGGCCCCCCGGAGGAGCCCCAAGAGCGGCGCGATCGCCGGGCGTCGGGCGAGGCAGGCGGGCTCGAGGTCGTTCCCCGCGCGGGACAGGGCGAACCGTCCAGGTCTCCCGAGCGCGCGGACGGCCCCGTCCTGACGCAGCTCGTCGAGCCACCGGTACGCCTCGCCTGCCCGGATCGCGAGCGCCGGGTCGGTCGGGTAGACGAGCACGAGGTCGAGCCGCGGCACGTCCGCGGGCACCAGCCGCTCGCCGCGCCCGGCCGCCCACGCCGGGCCGCGGCCCAGGAAGAAGGGCACGTCCGAGCCGATCGAGAGCGCGATCGCGTGGAGCGCGCGCCGGTCGCGCACCCGGAACGCCTTCGCCAGGCACCGGAGCACCGCCGCCGCGTCGGACGAGCCGCCGCCGAGCCCTGCGGTCACCGGCGTCCGCTTCTCGATCCGCACGTGGACGCCGTTCGCGACGCCGAACCGCTCGCGGAACGCCTCGGCCGCGCGCGCGGCGAGGTTCCGGGGCCCCGAGAGCGCGGGCTGATCCGGGACCTCGCACGTCACCGGCCCGGCGCGCCGCGCGACGACGACCTCGATCCCGTCGCCGAGGTCGAGCGGCACCATGAGCGTCATGAGCTCGTGGTACCCGTCGGCGCGCAGCGGCCCGACGCGGAGGACGAGGTTGACCTTGGCGGGGGCGAGCGTTCGGAGGCGCACGTCGACCTCCTATCACGCCCGCTCGGCGCGGGAGCCCCGGGCGTGAGGAGGCCCGGGGCGCGCGGTCGCGCATTGCCCCGCGCCGGGAGTTCGTGCCAGGCTCCCGGAAACCTCGGATCGGCGTTCACCCCCGGGTGGCCGGGGGCGCTCCTGTCTCTGGAGGCCACGCATGCTCGACGGCAAGCGCGTGTGTGTCGTGATGCCCGCCTACAACGCGGAGCTCACGCTCCGTCGGACCGTGGCGGAGATCGATCGTTCGATCGCCGACGACGTCCTGCTGGTGGACGACGCGAGCTCGGACGGGACCGTCGCCGTCGCGGCCGAGCTCGGCCTCCGCCACTTCGTCCACCCGGAGAACCGCGGGTACGGCGGCAACCAGAAGACCTGCTACCGCGAGGCGCTGCGCGGGGGCGCCGACATCGTCATCATGCTCCACCCGGATTACCAGTACTCCCCGCGGCTCATCCCGGCCATGGCGGCGATGGTGGCGAGCGGGCACTTCGACGTCGTCCTCGGCTCGCGGATCCTCGGCGTCGGCGCGCTCTCCGGGGGCATGCCGATCTGGAAGTACGTCGCGAACCGGTTCCTGACGTTCGTCGAGAACGTCCTCCTCGGCTACAAGCTGGCCGAGTACCACACCGGCTACCGCGCCTTCTCGCGCCGGCTGCTCGAGACGCTCCGGCTCGAGGCCGACTCGGACGACTTCGTCTTCGACAACCAGGTGATCGCCCAGGCGATCTGGCACGGGTTCGCCGTCGGGGAGATCTCCTGCCCGACCCGGTACTTCCCGGAGGCCTCGTCGATCAACCTCGGCCGGTCCATCCGGTACGGCTTCGGCGTCCTGGCGACCGCGCTCGAGTACCGGCTCTGCCGCTGGAGCCTCCTGCGGTCCCCGCGGCTCCCCAGGCTCACGCCACCCGCGCCGCCGGCGCCTCGCGTGGAAGGAGGCGGGGCGTGACGAGACGGCGCCGGCCCGCCCGCGAGGCGCGCGCGGGAAGGAGCGGAGGTCCGCCCGAGGCCGCGCCGGCGCCCGCCCGGAGCGCGCTCCCCGAGCTCCTCGCGCTCGCGCTCGTCCTGATCGCGACCGCGGTCGTGTACTGGCCCGTGCGCGGGTTCGACTTCGTCAACTACGACGACAACGCGTTCATCTTCGAGAACGCGCGGATGCAGGAGGGCCTGACGCTCCGGAACCTCGGGTGGGCCTTCACCGTCTCGGTGGCCGCCAACTGGCACCCGCTCACCGTCCTCACCCACCTCCTCGACTGCTCCCTGTACGGCCTGGACGCCGGCGGGCACCACGTCACGAACCTGCTCCTCCACCTCGTGAACGTGGCGCTCCTGTACCAGGTGCTCCGCCGGTTCGCGCTCTCCGCCGGCGCGAGCCTGCTCGTCGCCGCGCTCTTCGCCGTCCACCCCCTCAACGTCGAGTCGGTCGCCTGGGTGGCCGAGCGCAAGAACGTCCTCAGCAACCTGTTCCTCTTCCTCACGCTCTGGGCGTACGCGTCGTACGCGCGCACGGGCTCCCGCCGCGCCTACGCCCTCGTGCTCGTCTCGTTCGCGGCAGGGCTCATGTCGAAGGCGATGCTCGTGACGGTCCCCTTCCTCCTGCTCCTGCTCGACCTCTGGCCCCTCCGGCGCGGGTCGCTGGACTCCCTCGGGACCGCGGCCCGCGACCTCCTCCGGCTCGCGCCGGAGAAGCTCCCGCTGCTCGCCCTCGCGCTGGGGCTGTCGCTCCTCACGATCCTGACGCAGGGGCACTCCGAGGCGCTCGGCGGGCTGGGAGGCTTCCCGATCGCGGCCCGCCTGATGAACGCCGCCGTCTCGTACCTGGCCTACGTCGGCGACCTGTTCTGGCCCACCGGCCTGGCCGTGTTCTACCCGCACCGCGGGATGAGCACCGGGGTCTGGCAGAGCCTCGCCGCGGCCGCCGCGCTCGTCGGGGCGACGGCCGTGGCCTGGCGCCAGCGGCTGCGGCGGCCGTACCTCCTCGTCGGCTGGCTCTGGTACCTCGGTACGCTGGTGCCGGTGATCGGGCTCGTGCAGGTGGGCTCGCAGGCGCGCGCCGATCGGTACGCGTACCTGCCGCTCATCGGGTTGTTCGTGGTCGTGGCGCTGCTCGCCGAGGAGCTGGCGGGGCGGTGGCGCGCGGCCGCCGCCGTCGCCGGCGGGCTGCTCGTCCTGGTCCTCGCGATCGCCTGCCGCGGTCAGGTGCTGGTGTGGCGAGACACCGAGACGCTGTTCCGGCACACGGTCGCCTCCGTGGAGGGAGCGTACGTGGCGCACAACCAGCTCGGGATCCTGCACGCGACCCGGGGCAGGTACGACGAGGCCCGGAGGGAGTTCGAGGCGGCCCTCGCGATCCAGCCGAACTACTACGACGGGTGGAACAACCTCGGCCAGATCAGCCTCGACCAGAACGACCTCGAGGGCGCCGTCCGCCACTACACGAAGGCGATCGCCTACCGGAGGGCCCCGAAGGCGCACAACAACCTCGGCACCGCGCTGGCCCGGCTGGGCCGCCACGCCGAGGCCGAGCGGCACTTCGCGCAGGCGATGAAGGTCGACCCGGGCTACGCCACGGCGCGGTTCAACCACGCGGCGGTGCTGGCCGAGCTCGGGCGCGGGGAGGAGGCGCTCCGGGAGGGCCGGAGCACGGTCGCGGCCTGGCCCGAGAACCCCCTGGCGCACAACAGCCTGGGTTCCGTCTGCCTCCGGCTCGGCAGGCTCGACGAGGCCCTCGCGGCGTACGAGGCCGCCCTGCGGCTCGACCCGGGCAATGCACGAGCGAGGAGCGGCGTCGAGCAGGTGCGCCAGCGGCTGGCCGGGACGGACGCGGCCGGCCGGTGAGGATGGGGAGGCGGAGTTTTCCGCCGCGCCCGCAGGTCGTCTCGGCTAGACTCCGCCCGTGCGCGACCGCAGCTACGACCACGTCCCGTTCCGCGTGAGCGAGATCGAGCACCGGTACGGCGAGAACGTCCACATCATCGCCAACCCCTTCCTGCTCGGTCAGCTCGCGACCCTCTGCGCGAAGGAGACCCGCCAGCCGGAGATCAACCGGCTCGTGCGGCTGCTCTACGAGGACCTCATCCGCACGGTGCTCAACGCCGAGTTCCCGCGGCGGCGGGTGGCCATCCCGACCCGGATGCACGACACGGCGCCCCAGGCGATCTTCGAGGGCGAGGTGCTCGACCGCCAGGTCCGGGCGGTCACGGTCAACATCGCCCGCGCGGGCGCGGTCCCGTCGCAGCTCGTCTACGACCTGCTCAACGAGACCCTCGAGCCGTCGCTCGTCCGGCAGGACCACATCATCATGAGCCGCATGCTCGGCGCGAACGAGGAGGTCGTCGGGGCCGGCATCGGCGGGATGAAGATCGGCGGCGACGTCGACGAGGCGTTCCTGCTGTTCCCCGATCCGATGGGCGCGACGGGGTCCTCGCTCGCGACCGCGATCGACACCTACAAGAAGAAGGTGCCGGGGAAGCCGCGCCGGATCGTGACGCTGCACCTCGTGGTGACGCCCGAGTACCTCCGCACGATGACCCGGGCCCACCCCGACGTGGCGATCTACGCCATCCGCCTCGACCGCGGCCTCTCGTCGCCCGACGTGCTCGGCACGATCCCGGGCACCCGCTGGGACGAGGAGCGCGGGCTCGACGACCACCAGTACATCGTGCCGGGCGGCGGCGGGTTCGGCGAGATCATGAACAACGCCTATGTCTGACGGCGCCGCAGGCGAGACCAAGGTCGACGTGCTCCTCTCGGAGGGCGAGCTCCGCGCGCGCGTCGCGGCCATGGGCGCGGAGATCACCCGGGACTACCAGGGCAAGTCGCTCGTCCTCGTCGGGGTCCTGAAGGGCAGCTTCATCTTCCTCGCCGACCTCGTCCGGGCCATCGAGCTCCCGGTCCTCGTGGACTTCATCGGGATCAGCTCCTACCAGGGCACGCAGTCCACGGGCGTCGTGAAGATCACGAGCGACCTCTCCCGGCCCATCGAGGACAAGCACGTGCTCCTCGTCGAGGACATCGTCGACACCGGGCTCACGATGAAGTACCTGCTCGACAACCTCGGCACCCGCCGCCCCGCCAGCGTGAAGATCGCCGCGCTCCTCGAGAAGCCCGCGCGGGCCAGGGTGAAGATCCCGATCGACTACCGCGGCTTCGTCATCGGCGACGAGTTCGTCGTGGGGTACGGGCTGGACTGGGACGGAAAGCTGCGCAACCTGCCGTTCGTGGGCGTGCCGCGCGTCGCCTGACGGAGGAGTGCACCGATGACGGAGACGGTCCCGGGACGCACCGCGGGGGCGGCGGTGAAGGGCCTGCTCGCCTGGCTGCTCGTGCTGGGCCTGCTCGCGGCGGTCGCCTACCTGGTGTCGGAGCGGAACGCGCGGGTCTGGGCGCTCGTCCCGGAGGAGGGGCGGCTGGTGGTGAAGCGCGGCCTGTTCCTCCCGTTCGGGAGCAGGGAGTACCGGCCCTCCGAGCCCGCGCTCGCGAAGGTGTACGCGCCCCTCGTCCCCCCGTCGGGCAAGCCCCTGCCCGGCCGGCGCGAGTTCCTGGAGGAGTCGGACCTCGATCGCGCCATGTACGACCTCCTCTCGACGTGGGCCGCCGAGGACGTATCGAGCGGCGATCCGGCGCGGCTCGAGCGCGGGCTCGGGTACCTCGAGCGCGCGATGGACCTCCCGGCCATCTCCGCCGCGCAGCGCGACAGCCTGGCGGCGCTCCAGGCCGAGTCCGGCTACTTCGAGGCCCGTCGCCTCCTCGAGCGCGCCCGCGCCCAGCTCACCGAGGCAGCGCGCAAGCTGCGCGTGACGGCGGGCTCGCGCTCGCCGCGCGCCGACGAGGCCGAGGCGCTCCTCCGCGAGCTCGGCCC
>JAEYOU010000041.1 GCA_023411405.1 Pseudomonadota bacterium
GTGCCGGACGGGACCGCCGGCGCGCGGCAGGCGCCGTTCTGGACCGCGCTCGCCCGCGTGCCCGTGGCCGAGCTGGCGAAGGGGCAGCGCTGGGAGGTGCAGGTCCAGGCGCACGACGGCGAGCAGCACGGGCCGGTGGTCTCGGCCCACGTGGCCATCGTCAACACGCCCCCGCCCGCGCCCGTCATGCGGTTCGTCCCGGAGCGGCCGCGGCGCGTCGATGGGCTCGCCGTGCGCGGCCAGCAGACGCCCGACGCAGACGGCGACGGCATCACGTACCGGTACGCCTGGAGCCGCAACGGCGTTCGCTACGAGACGCCGCCCGAGCAGGCGATGATCCCGCGCGGCGTCGCCCGCCGCGGGGAGCGCTGGGAGGTGGTGGTCACCGGCAACGACGGCGAGGCCGACAGCCCGCCCGCCCGGCTCGAGACGGTGATCGCGAACACGCCCCCCGGCGCCGCCGCGGTGGCGCTCTGCGACGGCCCGGTCCCGTCGGGCACCGTGCCCGAGGCGCGGATCGCGACGGCCGCGGTCGATCCCGACGGCGACTCGATCGTCTACCACTACGAGTGGACCCTGAACGGGCGCGCGACGCTCGCCGCGAAGGGGATGACCCGCTTCACCGCCGCGGCGCTCAAGAAGCACGACGTCGTGCGGGTGGACGTGACCCCGTTCGACGGCGAGCTGGCGGGGCCGGTCGCCACCGCCGAGTGTCACGTCGTGAACACGCCCCCGGGCCCGCCCGCCGTGGCGCTCGAGCCGGCCGAGCCGACCGCCGGCAGCGGCGTCCAGGCCGTCGTGAAGCGGCCCGCCGCCGATCGGGACGGCGACCCGGTGGTCTACCGCTTCGTGTGGACCCGCGGCGGGCTCCCGGCGCCGTTCACGACCGCCACCATCCCGCCCGGCACGCTCCGCAGCGGCGAGGTCTGGCGCGTGGAGGTCACGCCGTTCGACGGCGAGCATCCGGGCGAGGCGGTGGTCGCCCAGGTCGTGGTGAAGAACACACCGCCGCCGGCGCCGGTGGTGGTGGTGGTCCCGGAGATCGCCGGCGTGGGCCAGGAGCTCGCCTGCCAGGCGCGGTCGCCGGCCAGGGACGCGGACGAGGAGCCGATCGCGCTTCACTATTCGTGGTACCGGAACGGCCAGCCCGTTCCGGTCGCGGACGGGAGCCCGACGCTGCCCGCCGGCAACGTCCGCCGCGGCGAGCGGTGGCGGTGCGAGGTCTGGGGGACGGACGGGTCCGCGGAGAGCGTCCGCGCGGGCGCCGAGGTCACCATCCGCAACACCGCCCCGACCGCCCCCGGCGTGGTGGTCGAGCCCGAGCGCCCCCGGCGCCGGGATACGCTCACCTGCCGGATCGCGACGCCGTCGGTGGACAAGGACGGCGATCCGGTCGCGTACGCCTACGCCTGGACCCGGAACGGCAAGGCGGTGCCGTCCGGCGCCGACCCCGCGCGCGTGGAGTCGAGCCGGATCAAGAAGGGTGAACGCTGGCGCTGCGCCGCGACGCCGAACGACGGGTCGGCGGCCGGATCGGCGGGGACCGCCGACCAGCTCGTGCACAACTCGCCGCCGGGCGCAGCGCGCGTCCGGCTCGCGCCCGCGACCCCGCGCCCGGGTCAGCCGCTCCGGTGCGAGATCACGGGGAAGAGCGAGGACGAAGACGGGGACGGCGTGCGCTACCGGTTCATCTGGGTGCGCAACGACGTCGCCCAGGCGTTCGCCTACAGCTCCCAGTCCGTCCCCGGACGGCTCGTGAAGGCGGGGGACCGGTGGCGCTGCCGGGTCGTCCCCACCGACGGCGCCGACGATGGGCCCGAGACCGCCAGCGAGGAGCTCGCCGTCCCCGAGGCAGGGGAGACCGGCGCTGGGGGCATGTAGGCGCCGGTGGTGCGCGAACGCAGGCGGCGTCCCCGGGCACGTGCTGCCGAGGGGACGCCGCGTTGACTGCCCATGGGTTCCTCTGTAGGCTCAAGGGGTTCTGGGCGTTTCGTCGCATCGGGAGCGTGAACGGTGAACCTGAGACGTGCCCTCATCGGCCTCCTCGCCGCGCCGGTCCTGACCCTGGGTGCGCCGCCCGCGGACGCGCCTCCTCGCACGTCGCCGCAGGTCACCACCCTCGCGCCGGCGGCGCCGCGCCCGGGCGCGGGCCCGGCCGTGCGCATGACCCCCGACGCGGCGTCCCGGATCCCCGAGGGGAAGAAGCTCGACCTCGCCGAGGAGAGCGTGAAGACCATCCGGAAGACGGTGGACCGGGTGGCGGGCCGCTCGGACGAGGCGCGCAAGGAGCGCGACGTCGGCAAGCTCAACTGCCTCAACGCGCAGCTCACGCAGATGCGTGGCCTCGCGAAGGTGGCGACGCAGGCCAACGAGGCGCTGGTGGACGCGGTCGGCAAGAAGGACGCGGCCACCGCCAACACGCAGTTCGCGCGCGTGGTGATCGCCGCGGACAAGGTCGCGCGGATGGGCGGCGAGGCCGACGTCTGCCTCGGCCAGCTCGCGTTCCTCATGGACGGACGGACGAGCGTCGAGATCGAGCAGCCGCAAGGGCTGCCGGGGCGCGACGTGACGCAGCGTGAGCCGCCGCCGAAGCCGCTCGCGACGCCGCCGGTGGTCCGGCCGCTCGCGGCGAGCCGCTACTACTAGCGCGCCGGCCTGGACGAAGGGATGACGATGGCGAAGGGGGCGAGGACCGGACTGCGAGCCCTGGCAGGGCTCCTCGCGCTCGCGCTCGCGCCGGCGGCCGCCGCCGGCCCAGGCGACGGGATCCGCCTGGGCGGCAGCGCCGGGCGGCTGCACCCGTACCTCGAGCTCGAGGGGCGCTACGACTCGAACCTCGCGTACACCGCCGAGGCCGAGCAGGAGGGTGGCTTCATCCTCCACGTCCGGCCCGGCATCGCGCTCGCGTCGCCGTCGGAGCGCGCCGCCGTCGACTTCCGCGCCCACCTCGACTGGGCGCAGTACCTCGGGGAGAGCTCGGATCTCTCGCGCCTCTTCGGCGAGGCGGCCCTCGGGGTGGGCATGAACCGGCGCGGGAGCCTCGGCCTCGAGCTCACCGACGTGTTCCGTCGCTCGAGCTCGACGCAGAACCTGACGCTCGGGTACGCCGTCGTCTCGAACACCAACGACCTCCGGGTGAGCGTCCCGTTCCGCCCCGGCGGCGGCGCGTTCGTCACCACGCTCACCGGCGGGTGGCGGCTCGAGACGTTCGAGCCCTTCGTGAAGGGCACCCTGTGCGCCGACGCCTCGGTGGCCTGCGACGAGAGCGCGGTCGCCCGGCTCGACTACAGCGACCTCACCGGCGGGCTCGATCTCCGGTGGAAGTTCCTGCCGAAGACGGCGATGGTCCTGCAGGGCGAGTACTGGCGCCGGCTGCCGTCGGACACGGACGCCGGCCGCGAGCTCTCGGGGTACCGCGGGTGGGCCGGCGTGGCCGGCCTCTTCTCCGCGCACCTCGCCGGCACGCTGCGGGGTGGGTACGGCGCCGCGTCGCTCTCGCCGGGCTCCCTCTCGACGTGGCTCGCGAACGCCGAGCTCGAGTGGATCCCGCTGGAGACCGCCTCGCTCAAGGCGGGGTACCTCCACGACCTCGGCGCCGACCCGGGCGCGGCCGGCGCGTACACGAGCCACCGCGGCTACGCGGACGCGCGCGTCCTCCTCGCCGCCCGCTACACCCCCCAGCTCGCCGCCTCCTACGAGCGCCGCGCGTACCAGGGCGCCGGGCCCGTCGAGGCCGCCGATCTCCTCACCGTCACGCCCTCGGTGGACGTCGCGCTCGCCCGCTGGCTCACCGCCGGCGCCGGCGTGAGCTACACGCGGCGGACCTCGGAGCGCGCGGCCGGGACGCCCGCGCTCCCGGGGTACGAGTTCTCCAAGACCGAGGCGTTCCTGCGGGTGCGGGGGACGTACTGAGCGGAGCGTCGCGCGCCAGGCGGGCGCTCGTCGCGGCCGCCTCGGAGCCCCCCGGCCCGTGTTGACTGGCCCCCGGACCTCCGGTACCAAGATCGGAGCCCCCATGGCACGCCTCGTCACAGCTCTCGCCGTCGCCGCCGCGGTGCTGTCGGCGGCCTGCGGCCACGGCGGCGGCGCGGTCGCCGCGGCGGACCGGGGGGCGCCGGCCGAGGTCCCGCCCACCGCCTCGACGCTCGGCGCGGGCGACGTCATCGAGGTCCGCGTCTTCCAGGAGCCGGAGCTCTCCGGCGTCTACCAGGTGGGCACGCACGGGGACGTGACGTTCCCGCTCTGCAAGACCGTCGCGGTCGGCGGGCTCACGGCCAACGCCGCCGCCGAGGCCATCCGGAGCTGCCTCGCCGCGAAGTACATGCGAGACCCGCAGGTCTCGGTGCTCGTGAAGGAGTACAACTCGAAGAAGGTCTTCGTCTTCGGCGAGGTGCAGAAGCCGGGCACGTTCCCGTACCAGGACGGCATGTCGGTGGTGCAGGCGGTCACGCTCGCGGGCGGGTTCACCAGGACCGCCGCCCAGAACTCCACCTCGGTCACCCGGCGCGTCGGCGGGAACGAGAAGAAGATCAAGGTCAGCGTCCAGGACATCGCCCTCGGCAAGGCGGCAAACTTCACGCTCGAGCCGGGCGACATCGTGTACGTCCCCGAGAGCCTGTTTTGACGCGCCTGCGCGGTTCGGTGAACGCGCCCACCCCGGGCGCCGCGCTCGCCGCGCTCGACCGCCGCATCGTCCGCTGCCGCCTCTGCCCGCGGCTCGTCGCCTGGCGTGAGGAGGTCGCGCGCACGAAGCGGCGCGCCTACCGCGACCAGGACTACTGGGGCCGGCCCGTCCCGGGGTTCGGCGATCCGGACGCGCGCATCGTCCTCGTCGGCCTCGCCCCGGGGGCGCACGGCGCGAACCGGACCGGGCGCATGTTCACGGGCGATCGTTCGGGCGACTTCCTCTACGCGGCGCTCCACCGCGCCGGCCTGGCGAGCGGGCCCTCCTCCGTCTCCCGCGACGACGGGCTCGCGCTCGAGGGCGCGTACGTCACCGCCGCCGCCCGCTGCGCGCCGCCCGACAACAAGCCCTCGCCCGAGGAGCTCGCGCGGTGCGCGCCCTTCCTCGACGCCGAGCTCGCGCTGCTCGGGCACGCCCGCGTGCTCGTCGCGCTGGGGGCCATCGGCTGGGACGCCGCGCTGGGGTGTCTCGCGCGCCTCGGCCGGGCGTCGCCGCGGCCCCGGCCCCGCTTCGGCCACGGCGCGGAGTGGTCGATCCCCGGCCTCCCCGCGCTCCTCGGGAGCTATCATCCCTCGCAGCAGAACACGCTGACCGGTCGGCTCACGCCGGCGATGCTCGACGCGGTGCTGCGCCGGGCGCTGGAGCTGGGGGGCTCGGGGAGGAGCCGATGAGCGACGCCGCAGATCCTTACCGCGTGCTGCAGCAGCACCTCGACGCGCTCCCGATCGCCTTCCCGGCGACGCCGTCCGGCGTCGAGCTCCGCCTCCTCCGCCGCCTGTTCACCCCGGAGGAGGCCCAGGTCGCCCTCGCGCTCTCCGTGGTGCCCGAGACGGCGGAGAAGCTCTGCACGCGGCTCCCGGGCCGGACCGCCGCGGAGCTCGCGCCGATCCTCGACCGGCTGGTCGAGAAGGGCGCCATCTTCGGCCGCGCGCCGCGGAGGGCGGCGAAGCGCTACTCGCTCGCGCCGCTCGCCATCGGCATGTACGAGGGGCAGGTCGACAGGATCACGAAGGAGCTCCAGGAGGACTTCGAGGCCTACGTCGCCGAGGGCTTCGGCGCGGCGCTGCTCCAGCCCGAGACGAAGCAGATGCGGACCGTCCCGCTCCACGCGCGGTTCGTGCCGGATCGCGTGGTCGGCCGCTACGACGACGCCCGCGGCATGATCGCGGACGGGGAGGGACCGTTCGCGGCGCGGAACTGCGTCTGCCGCCAGGGCCGGGAGCTCCTGGGCGAGCCCTGCCAGCGGACGAGCGCGCGGCGGGTGTGCGTCATGATCGGGAGCACCGCCCGGCGGGCGGCGGAGTCGGGCGAGGCCCGGGCGATGACCCGGGAGGAGACGCTCGCGCTCCTCGACGAGGCCGAGCGCGACGGGCTCGTCCTCCAGCCCTCGAACTCGCAGGACCCCGTCTTCCTGTGCCTCTGCTGCGGCTGCTGCTGCGGCGTGCTCCGCGCGGCGAAGCAGTTCCCGAACCCGGCCGAGCACCTGCACGCCAACTACCAGGCCGCGGTGGACCGCGAGCGCTGCATCGAGTGCGACACCTGCCGGACGCGCTGTCCGATGGACGCGCTGACGTCGTTCGAGGGCGCGACCGCGGTGGTGCGCGAGCGGTGCATCGGCTGCGGCGCCTGCGTGCCGACGTGCCCCGAGGAGGCGATCCGGCTCGTGCCGAGGGCGCGCGAGACGGTGCCGCCCCGGGACACGGCCGACCTGTACCGGAGGATCACGACCGAGCGGTTCGGCGTCCTCGGCACGGCCGTGAAGGTGGGGAAGGCGATCCTGGGGAAGCGGATCTGAGGCGGGGAGGCCTCGGCGCGCGCAGCCGCCGCCGGGGCGATCGCAACCCGCGCCCCCGCGGACGCCCGGCGTCGCCTCAGCGCGTTCGCGTCGGCTGGATGCGGACCTTCGTCGTGTTCGCGCCCGTCAGCTCCACCCGCTCGCGCACGACGACGCGCGCCAGGTCCGCCCCGTAGAGGCTCGAGACTCGGAGATCCGCGCCCGAGAGGTCGGCCTTCTGGAGGATGGCGGCCATGAGGTCGGAGCCCGCGAGGACCGCGCCGGTGAGGTCCGTACGGACCCAGCGCGACTCCCGCGCGGTGACGCCGACGAGGTTCGCGCCGCGCAGGTCCGCCTCGGAGAGGTCCGCGCCGTTCAGCCGGGCGCCGGCGAGCTGGGCGCCGGAAAGCCTCGTGCCACGCAGGTTCGCGCCGTCGAGGAGGGCCTCCCGGAGATCGGCCCGCTCGAACGAGCAGCCGTCCACGCAGCACGCGCTCGCCATCTGCGCCCGGCGGAAGACCGCGCCGCGCCCACGCGCCTTCAGGAACACGACGGACTCGAGCTGCGCGCCGGTGAAGTCGGCCTCCTCCACCGCACACTCGAGGAAGGTCGCCTTGGTCAGGTCCGCCCCGGAGAGGCGAACGCCCGAGAGGTCCACCTTCAGGAGGAGGAGCTCGCGCGCCTGGACCCCGGCGAGCACGGCCCCCGGGAGCGAAGCCTCGGAGAGGTCGGCCTTCTCGAGGCGCGCGCCCGTGAGGTCGGCCTTGCCGAGGTCGGCCTTGCCCAGGATAACCTCGGAGAGATCCGCCTCGCCGAGGCGGGCCTCGCGCAACCTGGCCGCGCCCAGGTTTGCCTCGCGCAGGCAGGCCCGGGAGAGGTTGGCGCCGGTGAGATCCGCGCGCGCGAGCACGGCGCGGGTGAGATCGGCGCCGCCGAGGTCGGCGCCCGCGAGGTTCGCGCCCTCGAGGAACGCGCCCGCCAGGTTGGCGCCCGGGAGCGCGAGCCCGGTCAGGTCGGCGCCGGTGAGATCCCGGCCCTCGAGGCTCTCCCCCGCCGCCACCGCGGCGCAGAGCGCTTCGCGGA
>JAEYOU010000439.1 GCA_023411405.1 Pseudomonadota bacterium
GAGGACGCCCAGCAGCGCCTCGACGCAGCGCGGGGTCTTGTCCATCCAGAGCCCGACCCGCTGCCCGCGGCCGACGCCCGCGTCGCGGAGGAAGCTCGCGATCGCGCGCGCCCCCGGGAGGAGCTCGCCCCAGGCGAGCTCGCCGCGCTCGCTCCGGAGCGCCGGCTTGTCGGGGTGCGCCGCGGCGAAGCCCGCTTCCACCCACTCGAACAGCGTCGTGGCCATGTGCCCCCTCTACAACCCCATCAGCCGCGCGATGAGCTTCCGCTGGAGCTCCGAGGTGCCCGAGTAGATCGTCCCCGGCACCGCGTCGCGGAGCTCCCGCTCCACACCCGTCTCCGTCGCGTAGCCGTACCCGCCGTGGATCTGGATCGCCGAGAGCGCCTGGCGCACGTGCGCCTCCGAGACGAAGAGCTTCGCGATCGACGCGTCCAGCGACGCGTCCTTGCCCGCGTCCTTCCGCGCCCCGACGCGGTAGAGGAGCAGCCGGCCGGCCTCGATCGCGACCTTCGCGTCCACGATCGCGCCGGCGATCGGCGGGAACGAGGAGATGGGCTTCCCGAACTGCTTGCGGGTCCGGGTGTACGCGATCGTCTCGGCCAGCAGCCGGTCCATCGCCCCGAGGTGGGCGGCGAAGATGCACGCCCGCTCCCACTCCATCGCCGCCGCGAACACCGCGCCGCCGGCGCCCTCGGCCCCGAGCCGGTGCGCGGCGGGGACGCGGCAGCCTTCGAGGAACAGCTCGCCCGTGGGCGAGGTGCGCAGGCCCATCTTGGACATGGGCTCCGAGAAGGAGAGCCCGGGCGTGCCGCGCTCGACGAGGAACGCGGTGACGCCCGCGGACCTCGCGGCCGGATCGACGGTCGCGAAGACGATCGCCAGGTCCGCCACCGGACCGTTCGTGACGAACGTCTTCGACCCGTCGAGCACGTAGTCGTCGCCGTCCCGGACGGCGCGGGTGGCGAGGGCCATCGCGTCGCTGCCCGACCCGGGCTCGGTCATCGCGTGGGCGCCCACGAGCTCGCCCCGGCAGAGGCCCGGGAGGAGCCGCCGGCGGAGCGCCTCGCTCCCGAACCGGAGCAGCGGCATTTCCACCGCCCACATCTGGGCGTTGAGGGAGAAGACGAGGCCGTTGTCCTTGCAGCCGCGGCCGAGCGCCTCCATCGCGAGCAGCGTCGTCGTGAGCGACTGGCCGCTGCCGCCGTACTTCTCGGGGATCGGCAGGCCCTGGATCCCGAAGGCGCCGCACCGGCGCCAGAGCGCGCGGTCGAACGTGCCGTGCCGGTCGCGCGCCGCGACCCCGGTCGAGAGCTCCCGTCCGAACCGCTCCGTCGCGTCCGCGAGGGTGCGCTGCTCCTCGCTGGGCTCGAAGTCCATGGCGCCGCCCCCCGAGCCCCCTCCGTCCACCCCGGCCGAGGAGGGCGTCGGGTCTCCGGCGGAGGGCTCGTGAAAGGAGTGCGGGCACGTGCGCGGCCGGGCAACGACCGCGGCGGGTTCTCAGCGCACGAGCACGAACGCGCCGTCGATCCGGGCGACGAACGGCGTGAACGTGCTCCGGTCGTCCTTCGCCTCGCCCAGGACGATGATCGCCGGGCCGCCGTTCACGGTCACCTGGGCGACGCGGTCGCCCGCGACCAGCTCCACCTTCGCGCGCGCCCGGTTCCACTCGAACCGCTTCGGCTTCAGGACCTCGACGATCGCGCGTGCCTGCTCGGGGGCCCACTTGCGGAACTCGACGAGGTCCTTGCCGTTGCACCGGACCCAGTCCTCGCTCGAGAACCGCTGGAGCTCGAGGACCTTCTGCACGTCGCCGGTCCGCAGCGCCGCCTCGAACTCGCTCACCACCTTCAGGACGGCCGCCCGGGTGGGCCCGTCGAGGGTGAGCTTCTCGGCGCGCCCCCAGAGCGCACAGGGCGGCGCGTCGGCGGCGGGGACGGTGAGCTCGAGGGTCCGGTCGAGGCGCCCGGAGGGCTTCGCGCCCGCGGCAGGCCAGGTGAGCTTCGCGACCGTCGTCTCGATGGGCGGCTTGCGCGGGATGGAGCGGACCACCTCGCAGGTCACCCTCGCCCCCTTCGCGAGCTTCGTCCCAGGCAGGGCGCGAATGCGCAGCTCGTTCTTCCCGGCCCAGAGCCAGGTGTTGAGGTGCGCGGTGAAGACCTCCTGACCGGTGGAGCGGTCCACGACGGCGCCGTTCGCCCTCACCTCGAGCGGGATCCCGTCCTTCGTGGTGCAGTGGGCGGCGAAGAGCGGGACCGGCCCGCCCTGCGCCGCGGCGGAGCCGGGCGCGGCGAGGGCCGCCAGGGCGGCGAGGACGGCGAAGGTGGGCGCGAGGCGCGCGGGGCGAGGCAAGGGCATCTCCGGACCTCTCCGTGCAGCGGGTGAGATCCGCAGTCTAGCCGAGCGCAGCGGGCTCCACCGCCTCGAATCCTCCGGGTGACACCTGGGCTCCCAGGCGCTAAGAAGATCCCCCCACGGAGGACGCGAGGACATGGCCCAGCACGAGAGGCTCGTCATCATCGGCAGCGGTCCGGCCGGCTACACCGCCGCGCTCTACGCCGCGCGCGCCGACCTCCGCCCGCTCCTCTTCGAGGGCAGCCAGCCGGGCGGCCAGCTCACGATCACGAGCGAGGTCGAGAACTTCCCCGGGTTCCCCGAGGCGATCCTCGGGCCGGAGCTGATGGAGCGGATGAAGAAGCAGGCGGAGCGGTTCGGCACGCGGTTCGAGCTGGGCGACGTCACGCGGGTCGACCTCTCGCGCCGGCCGTTCCAGCTCTGGCAGGACGACAAGCTCTACACCGCCGACGCGGTGGTCGTCGCGACCGGCGCGTCGGCGAAGTGGCTCGGCATCCCCTCGGAGAAGGTCTACCAGGGCCGCGGCGTGTCGGCCTGCGCCACCTGCGACGGCTTCTTCTTCCGCGGGGCGGAGGTCGCGGTGGTCGGCGGCGGCGACACGGCCATGGAGGAGGCGAGCTTCCTCACGAAGTACGCCACCAAGGTGTACGTGCTCCACCGGCGCGACGAGCTGCGCGCCTCGAAGATCATGCAGGAGCGCGTCCGGACCAACCCGAAGATCGAGCTCGTGCTCTCCGTGGTCATCGACGAGATCCTGGGCGACGCGAAGGGCGTCACCGGCCTGCGCCTGAAGAGCACCAAGGACGGGTCGGTCCGCGAGCTGAAGCTCAAGGGCGTCTTCATGGGGATCGGCCACGAGCCCAACACGAGGCTGTTCAAGGGCCAGCTCGCGATGAACGACGTGGGGTATCTCGTCGTGAAGTCGCCCACGAGCGCGACCAGCGTCCCCGGGGTCTTCGCCGCGGGCGACGTCGCGGACCCGAGCTACCGCCAGGCGGTGAGCGCGGCGGGCTCGGGCTGCGTCGCGGCGATCGACGCCGAGCGGTTCCTGGGCGAGCACGCCACCGAGAAGTGGGACTGAACGGATGCGGATGATCGACGTCGGAGCGAAGGCGCGCACCGAGCGCGTCGCGATCGCGCGCGGCGTGGTCTCGATGGCCCCGGCCACGGCCGCCCTCGTCCGCGCCGGCCGGATCGAGAAGGGCGACGTCCTCGCCGCCGCGCGCCTCGCCGGCATCATGGCGGCCAAGCGCACGCCGGATCTGGTCCCGCTCTGCCACCCGATCGCCCTCTCCGGCGTCGAGGTGGAGGTCGCGGTCGAGGGCGCCGGCGTCGAGGTCACGGCGACGGTGCGCACCGTGGACCGCACGGGCGTCGAGATGGAGGCGCTCGCGGCGGTCTCGGCCGCGTGCCTCACGATCTACGACATGGTGAAGCGGCACGAGCGCGGGATGCGGCTCGAGGTCATCGAGCTCATCGAGAAGCGCGGCGGCCGGAGCGGCCGCTGGCGCCGCGGCCCCGCAGCCCCCGCGGATCGACGCGCAGGAACGCCACCGCGTTCGCCGCGCACACCCGGCGCACGACGCCCTCCGAGAGCCCGGCCCGCGCCAGCCGGTCGGCGGCCCGGGGGAGGGCGAGCAGGTCGCCGCCGCTGAGCCCCGCGTCCGACCCGAGGACGATCCCCTCGGGCCCCAGCGCCGACACCACCTCCACCGCGTCCGCCACCCCGTCGTCGCCGGCCGAGAGCGAGAGCCCCGCCCACTGGCCGAAGGCCCGCACCGTCCGGATCGTGCGGGCGTCGGCGCCGGCGAGGAGCGCCTGGCCCGGCGGGAGCCCGGCCTCCCGGAGGATCGCCAGCGCGCGGCGGGTGCCCTGGTCG
>JAEYOU010000512.1 GCA_023411405.1 Pseudomonadota bacterium
GGACCAGGACACCGAGTAGCTCGACGCGCCCCCCGCGCCGACCGCCCTGGCCGGCACGGGCGTGCCCTCAGGCGATCGCGGTCGCCGCGATCGAAACGCCGCGGTTCCTCGCGATCGTCTCCACTCACGGCGCGCGTGCCCCACGACCATGGGCGCGACGGGACACCTCGCGAAGTGTCACAGTGACATCAGGAGGGGCCTGCCTCGGCCGGCGACGTTCTTCTCCTCGTCCAGCGGCGGGGAACGCTTGGGGCGGACCGCCAGGGCGCTCGCGGCGACATAGCTGTCCGTGAACATCGCGTCTGCCGGTATCCTCAGAAGTGCCTCTCCGCGGTGATATAGTACGGCATGAGCCTAGCGAGCGATTCAGGAGCTGCGGTCACGCCGGTGGGGAGGCGCGGCACCGCCGCCATCATCCGGGTCCGGCCGCCGCCTTCCGTGTCGCGCGAGGCGGCCGAGACTGCCATCGGCCACCTGGTGGAAGAGTGGGCGGCGCTCACCTACGCCTGCATGCTCGAAGCCGCCATGGCCACCCCCGCGGTGAACGAGCCCATGGAAGCCCTGGCCATGTTGGACGCGCCCAACCCGCACCCTAAGGTGGAGTGAACCCGTGGCAGAGCGCGGACACGAACTCGCTGTCATCTACGCCCGGTTCTCTACGAAGAACCAGGACCCGCGGTCCATCGAGGACCAGTTCCGGCGCTGCGAGGAGTACGCGACGGACGAGGGGTTCAGGGTCGTCGCCCGGTACAATGAGCGTGGGCGCGCTTTCTGATGGCGGTGGGAGCAGGCTTTCCGAGGGACCTCCCGAAGCAGTTCAGGAGCTGATCGATCCCTTCTTTGGCGCCGCCGGTCCCGTGCCCACGGGACCAGAGGGGCCGTTCGATCGCGGCTTCGTGAAGCAAGCTGTTCTTGACGGACACGACGGATACGACCCGTCCGCCATGCTGATGAGGGACAACGGCGAGATCGTATGGGCCGGAGGCAGTGGCGTTGCGAGTCAAGGGGCTCAAGTCATCGAGGCGTCCCTCAGGGACGACCTCGCCGACGATGCCTGGAAGGAGCTCGATCCGACGGTCAGGAAGAAGCTCGAGCGAATCAAGGCCGAGTTCGACAAGCGCGCGAAGGCAACACAGGGAATGGACACGGGCGAGCGACCCAACTGGCTTGAACGGCAGGCTACGAAGGCGAACTGGCCTTTCGTCTTCCTGGGATCGGAGATCGGCGAGCGAATCCTGGGCAAGGACTACGAGCTCTCGCGAGACATCTTCTACCACTACCTCGTCGGGGACGGCGATCCGCTCGTGTTCGTCCCGCCAGAGAAGGTCCAGGAGACCATCATCGAGAAGCATCCCAGGCCGGGCCACTACAAGGTCGATCCGTACAGCTACGGGAGCCCCGACCTGCGCAATGGGATGGGGAAGTTCGAGTTGGACGTCGTCGATCTGAAGAACGGGAAGACGCTCTATGTCATGACCGACCGGTACGCCTTCCCGGAGAGGGACTCGCGGGGCAAGTACATCTGGCATGGTTTCCAGGTCGGCAAGTTCAGCGAAGACAGGGCGAAAGAGCTCAACGAGCAGTTGCGCAGCTTGGGCGAGTGGAGGCGCTCGGATGGCTCAACGGAGCGGTTTCAGCTGATCAAGACGGAAAGAAGGACCGGGGAGTACTCCCTTCGTGTGCCGCAACCCTTCCTTGCGAACATCGGCGTGGACTTCGAGAATCTCGGGTACTTCATCGTTCCTACTCCCAGCCGAGCGACCCCCAGCCAGACGGCAAGACGCTCTTCGAAATAGGAAGGCCGCAAATGTCCAGATTCCTCATGATGGCGCTCCGGCTGTGCGCGACAGCCTCCCTCGGCATGGTCATCGGTTCTTGCTCCGGTTGCGATGGGTGGTCTCCAGCGCCCTCCAACGGCAAGAGTCGCGATGACCAACAGCGCGCCCGAGAGCAGGCCGAGGACCTCGACCGGTGGCTAGAGAACCCCGTCACTGAGCTGCGGGATGTCGACGGGACCTGCGTATCCTGGCTCGACAGCACGTCGTGCAACTACACTTTCAAGGCGTTGGCCCCGGTCAGACTTCGGGACCGCCGTCTGAAGCGCGTGCGGTGCGAGGACGTGGACGGGCTGACCCCTGTGGCCCAGGAGCTCGGATTCGATCGAGTCGCAGCCAACCAGTTCGAGCATGTAGAGTGCTTCTTTCGGGGAGGCCGGATCTCCGAGGGTGGATACGTCTTGGTACTCCACGACAAGACGACGCAGGTGTACGGAATCCGGGATGTGCACTGAACGTGTGCGTGCGGTCTTCACCTGAGTGATGGACTTCCCAGTTCCCGTTCCCGTGCGCTGTAGAGCGAGCGGGAAGCGGAAGCGGGAAGTGGCTACCGGCCGGCGAGGCGGTAGCCGTGGGGCGAGCGCACGAGGGCACCCGCGGCGGTGAGGGCCGCGAGGCGCGCGTAGAGCATGGCGTTGCGGATCCGTAGGCTGGCGCGCAGCGCGGCGAGCGTGGTGGGGCCGGGGGCATCGGCGAGGATGCGGGTGATCCGGTCGTCGACCGAGGCGATCGGCGGAGGGTCGCGAGGGGCCCCGCGATCGACGACCTCCAGCGCGAGCGCGTCGCCCCGCTGGGCAAGTTCGAGCGCGAGGGCGGGTACCGAGGGCGCTGCGCGATGCTCGACGGTGAGGGTGAGATCGTCGCCGTGGCGGCGGAGGTAGAGGTTGGAGTCGCCCCAGGCGTGAAACTCGGAGGAGCCGCGGAGAGCCTGTCCGGCGCGGGCTCGGCCGCCGCCCTTCTTGGCGTGGTGCACGAGAGCGACGGCGACGCCGTGCCGGCGCTGGAGCTCCCGCAGGTAGGCGAGGATCGGCGCCACCTCGCCGGAGGCGTTCTCATCGATCCGGTGCAGGCGCACGAAGGGGTCGAGGACGAGCAGCCGCGGACCGAGCTTGGCCACGGTCTCCTCGAGGCTGGCGCGATCGGCCGCGAGGTCGAGGCGGACGGTGGGGGCGGTGATCACCTGGACATCGAGGTCCCGGAGCGCCACGCCGGCGGCGGTGCAGATGCCCTCGAGCCGGCGGCGGACGACGTGGAGGGCGTCCTCGGCGGCGTACAGCAAGACGCGGCCGGCGCGGCTCACCGGGAAACGGCGCAGGCAAGGTGTGCCGGCCGCGACGGACACGGCCAGGTCGAGGGCGAGGAAGGACTTGCAGCACTTGGGCTCGCCGCCGACGATGCCCACCGCCTCCTCGGCCCAGAGCCCGGTGACGAGCCAGCGCCGCTCCTCGGCACGAGCGGCGAGGCGGTGCGCTGGCTCGACCGGGAGGAGGTTCACCGGCGGCGGCCCGCGGCCTTCGCGTCCGCCGGCGCCGGCGGGGCGAAGGTCTCGAGGAAGAGCTTCTCGTCGATCTGTCGGGCCTCGCGCTGGGCGGCCGCCGCGAGGAGCTCGCCGGCCATGTTCATGAGCGCGCGGTGGTTGCCCTGGGCGTGGTCGCAGAGCGTCGCGACGAGCTCGGGCGTCATGAGCTTCGGGGCACCCGCCTTCGCGGTGGCATGACGGAGGGTGTCGGCCAGCTCCTCGCCCGAGGCGCGCTCGAGGGCGAGCCGCACGCGCATGCGACTCCCGAGCGGAAGGAGCTCGTCGGAGCGGAAGCGCTCGACGAGCCGGCCGTCACCCGCGAGCACGACGGTGAGGAGGATGTGCGAGTCGAGCCGGGTCGAGGAGAGGAGCCGCAGCTCGGCGAGCACGAGCGGGAGCATCTCCTGCGCCTCATCCACGATGAGCACCGGCCGCGAGAGCGACGCGTCGATGTGCGTCTGCCACCGGTCGCGCAGGACCTTCGAGCCGCCCCACCGATTGTGCGGGTGCAGCTCGACGCCGAAGAGGTCGCCCATCTCCCGGTAGAAGTCGGCGAGGCCGGCCTGGGGACGGGTGAGCACGCCCACCTTCACGTCGCGCTGGGCAGAGAGCCGCTCGGCGAGGATCCGCAGCGTCACCGACTTGCCGGTGCCCGGGTCGCCGGTGACGAGGGCGAAGCCGCCCTCGCCGGAGAGCTGCTCGACCCGCCAGCAGAAGGACTCGACGCGCGGGGTCGCGTGAAGCGCCTCGACGGGCACATCGGGAGCGAAGGGGTTCCACTTGAGGCCGTACAGCGAGAGGAGCTTCTTGTTCACGGAGCGTCTCCTTCGTCCTTGGGGAGGTAGGCGGGCGGGAGCCCGGTCGCCGCTTGCTTGGCGAGGAGTTCGGCGAGGAGCGGCGGGAGCCCGGTGGCGGGCGCGACGCTCGGGATCGTCGCGACCGGCTCCAGCGGACGGCGCTCGCCGCTCGCGTTCCGCTCCTTGTCCTGCGGGTAGAGCCGGCAGAGCACCTTCTCCGTCTGCTTGTCCACGAGGTGGACCTGGGAGAGGTCCCAGCTCGCGTAGCGGATCGCGACGCGCTCGAGGTGCCGGTAGCGGCCTGGGATCTCGAAACGACGGCTCTCGACGGAGATGGTCCCGTCGCTCCTCCGCTGGCTGCGCTCCTCGGTCTTCGTGAAGGCGAGCCGGAGCGCCGCGCTGTCCGGGCTCGGCCGCGACACGTCCGGGCCGGCGAGGAAGCGGGTGATGGGCGCCACCCCGAGCTCGGAGTGGAGCTTCTGGTTGTACTCGTGCTCCACCCACGCGTACGTGGCATCGTTGAGCATACCGAGCGTGAGGTCCGGGATGTCCTCCATCATCGCGAGGAGCCTTCCCTCGACCTGCGCCCAGAAGTTCTCCTGCTTACCGTTCTGGTACGGGGAGTGCGGGAGGGTGGTCTCGTGGATCACGCCCAGGCGGGCGAGGCCCTCCTCGATCTCGTCCGCGGTCATGGCACCGCCGTTGTCGCTCATCGCCGACCGCGGCAACCCGCGCTTCTGGAAGGCCTGCGAGAGCCCGTGCGCGACGTTCTCGGCGTCCTCCGCGAGGTACCACTGGAGGTGACAGGCGGCACGCGAGCAGTCGTCGAGGACGCCGAAGAGGACCGGCACCACCAGCTCGCCCTTCGGCGTCAGCACCTTCTTCGAACCGGAGTGGCAGTCCCAGTGCCACAGGCCGTTCACGTGGGCCGCCTCATAGCTGCGCACCTCCAGGTGATCCAGTCGCGCCTCGGCCGCGATCGCCCCGGGAGTCCGCGCCGAGGTGAGCCGCCGGCGCCGGAGGAGCCCCTGCGCCTTCATGAAGCGCCGGACGGTGGAGTAGGACGGCACCACCACCCCCGGTCTCACCTTCGCCAGCGCCACCAGGTTGTCGTAGTGGAGCTGGACGCTCCAGCCCTTGTGCGCCGCGTACTGCGCGAGCAGCGCCTCCCTCACCGGGTCGGCCATGGCCGCCTGCTGGCCGGCGTCGCTGCGCACCTTCTTCCGCAGCACGCCCACCGGGTCGTGCCGCTCCCGGAGCGCCTGGTAGTACCACCGCTCGATCGTCGAGACGCCGAAGTGGGTCGGCTCGCCGGTGATCGGGTGGCGCCAGGACCGGCCGGCCAGCTTCGCGATCTCGTCGCAGAGCTCCCCCCGAGGCGGCGGCGCCGCGAGCAGGTGCCCCACCACCGAGAAGCGGAGGTGTGCCCATGCCTGGTGAACCGACGGCTTTCGACTCTTCGTCACATCGCGCTCCCGCCATCGAAGGAGCGCGCACCCTAATCGGCCGCCCGCCCGCCGATCGACGGGCGTCCTCTGCGGATCCGCAGCGGCCCTCAGCCAGCCTGCGCGAGCCCTGCCCCGCCGGTGATCGGCAGGAGGAAGCGCAGCAGCGCCACCAGGCGGCCCTCGGCGTCGCCGCCGAAGCGCTCGAGCAGCGAGGCCGGCAGGAGGTCGCGCTCGACCGGCGGCAGGAAGGCCGCGGCCGCCGCCTTCCAGAAGGCGTTCTCGGCGAAGGCCTCCTGCCACCACACCCGCCACCGCTCCACCGTCCGGCGGCTCACCCCGAGGTGCTCGCGCAGCTTCTTCATCCGCGCCGGCGTCGCCCCGTGCCGCATCGCCGAGACGAGCACCAGTACCGCACCCAGGTACACCTTTCGCCCGAGGAAGCGGAGCGAGGGTGGGGTATGGCGCGTCCGGCAGCCATCCGCCGCGCAGCAGAAACTGCAGCGGCGCGTCGAGTCGTCGCCGAGATCGAACGGGACCCCTCTCGGCTTCCGCCTGAAGACGGCGGAATGCAGGACGGCGCCGCAGAGACGGCAACCACCAGCCTTCACCTCGGCCGCACGGTCCTCGTCATACCGACCGAGGACCAGGTACAACTTCGGATCGCACACCAGCTTCCACCACGACAAGAGGACCTCCTTGAGCGTTCACCCTGCCGAGCCGCCTCGAAACGAGACCGTCAGCCTCGACGGTGCCTCCGCGGTCGCGAGCGGCCCATCATGGCAGCTCTTCCCGAACGGCTTGCTCGTGTTCGGGCGCGACATCGCTCCCGGCGGGCCCGCCCGCTTGCTCGTCTCGTCGCCCCAGATCTGCATCCATCCCGCGTGCACCTGCCGCGAGATCACGCTGAAGGGGGTCGAGGTCGAAATCGCTGCGCCGCCGGAGAGCTTCGAGGAGTTTCGGCGTCTCCTCGATGCAGGTCAGTCCAAGTTCTTCCAGATCGACCTCGACTTCGGCCTGGTGGATCGGATCCGGGGCGATGACCCGCGCCCGCCTTTGGATGACGAGTGGCTCGTGTTCCTCCGCGGTCAGGTGGACGGGGAACTCCTCGATCGCCTGCACGAACGGTGGACCAGAGCCAAGGGCATCAAGGAGGAACGAGGCTGGCGCTCCATCGACTGGAGCAAGCGAGATCCCCACGTGATGGTCGTCTGGGAAGAGATGTTCCCCGAGGACCGCGTCGATCACTTCCTCCTCGGCGGTCGCGTCTTCTTTGCCTCCGAGCACTACTGCAGAAAGCCGGGCTGCTCGTGCGGCGAAGCACGCCTGGGCTTCACAGAGATCGAGGACGGCAGGAAGTACCGCGACCTCGGATCCGTCCGGGTCACCCTACCGAGTGGCACGGCTCGCGAGCGCGACGTGCCCCGCCGCGACGCCGCCCTCTTCGATGCACTCTGCGCTGCCTACCAGAAACGCCACCGCGTTGGCACCCGTCTGGCCGAGCGCAACCGCCGGATCCAACTCATCGCACCCAACCTCGCGAGCGCGTCGGTGGCGAATCCGTCCCCGCCTTCCCTCCCCAGGACGGGACGCAACGATCCCTGCCCGTGCGGCTCAGGGAAGAAGTTCAAGCGCTGCTGCGGAGGCTGATGTCGCGCTCGTCACGCTCTTCGACGGGACCGACCCCCTGTCCCTCGATGACCGTGACCAACAAGCGCCCGTTCACCATCGAAGTTCTGGCTCAGGCTCATAGCCGCTCTTCGAGCGAGCGCTGGCGGGGCCTTGCTGCAAGGTGTACCCGACAGCGTTCTCCTCAAGGCGCTGCTCGTTCATAGCGCTAGATGGGCGGAGCTTGGATCGGAGTACATCAAGTTGTTCCGGACGGAGCAGAATGCGAATCGGCTTGCTGAGGAGCTGTCGCGCCTCTTGGGATTCGGGAAGCTCTCGATTGCGAGTGTGGCCGAGTGCTCGCCCACGCGGGTGACCGCGTTGGGGGCGGGAGTCTTGGGCGAAGGCCTCGGCGCTGAGCACCGTTTCCCGCTGCCTCCGTCGCTGGCGGGGAAGCGTGGACGGCGAAGTCTTGCGGTAACCCTAGCTTGGTTCTCGCCCGTGAGTCCCACAACTCACCGCTGGCGGCAGGCTCATCTGTGGTTTGAGACGCCGAAGTCCAAGCTCAAGGTGAAGCGCGTCGGCCCTGATTGGCAAGCTGCTCAGCGGGGCACCGTTCAGCACGACTGCTTCGAGGGAGAGTCTGCGTCGGCATTCGTGGATCGGGATGATGTGGTGGTCCGGGTCAGCTGTCGAGAGGATGCCGCTGGGCTTGGTGTGCAGGTGCCGTACGCGTTGGCGGTGACGCTGGACGTTGCTCCCGAGCTCGGTATCGACATCTACGCCGAGATTCAGGAACGCGTACGGCAGCGCCTGCGCGTTCGTGCGTAGTAAAGAGCGCTAGTTCTCCAAGCTAGAACATGCCGCTTGAAGTGGACAATGGGTTTCGGCGCGGAGGGATCAGAAAAGTGGCCTGCTCTTGCGGCATAAGTATTGATGCCGAAGCCCAAGATAGCCGCAATCGTGGGTTCTACGCCGTGGTTTACAAGTGCGAGAACCCGGAAACCTCAACCCCACCTGGACAAGAAGCGAGGGACCTACAAGCTCATCGTCTACCTCCCGACGGGCGAGCGAAAGTTCGTAAGAAGCAATCTGAGGGCGTTGGATCAGGCCCTGGCTGCGCAGGCGGAGTTGCAGGGCATGGTGGACGCGAAGGAAGCCGCGGCTGATGGGAGCGAAGTCACCGTGGCCGTGTACTCCAGGAAGTGGCTCGCAGAGCGGACGAACGTCGATAAGGAACACGATGAGCCCGCCTTATTCACGCTGGGGCGATGAAACGACATGACGCGCATCACGGATGGCGTGGTACGACGGCGTTGCGAGGCGCTGTCGAACACGCACCGGGAGGCGCGTCATGGGTGAAGACCTTACTC
>JAEYOU010000622.1 GCA_023411405.1 Pseudomonadota bacterium
CGTCGGCGTGGCCGTCGGCGAGGAGCCCGCGCGCGCGCTCCACGAGGTGCGCGGCCTCCTCGGCGGTGGGCGCCGCGGGGGCGGCGGTCTCGACCGAGCCGCGGATCCAGCCCTGGCGCGAGAGGGCGTAGAGGCGCTGGTACAGGTGGAAGTCCGTCGCGTGCAGGATGAGGCCGATCTCGTCGATCGTCTTCCCCTCGCGCGCGAGCGCGAGGAGGCGGCCGTCCACGGTCGTCGCGCCGAGCTCGCCCGGGACCTTCTCCTCGATGACCTGGATGCCGCCCGCGCCGGACGGGAACTCGCCGCGGAACGCGCTCCAGGCGGTGGCGCGGAACTCGGCCTCGCGGACGATCTCCGGGAGCGGCACGCGCGCGTCGAGCTCGTCCACCGCCTCGACGGGCCCCTCGTCGAACGTGAAGACGCCCGAGTCCCAGAGGAAGACGTCGAGGAGCGTCTCGCGGATCTTGATCGCGAGGACCTCGCGGATCACCTCCGACGGGACCAGGCCCACCATCGTGAGGACCTTCCCGAGCCGGATCTTCGTCTCCTCCTGCACCTGGAACGCCTTCTGGAGCTGCTCCTCGGTGAGGTGGCCGTAGTTGATGAGGAGCTGCCCCAGGTACTCGCGCGGATCGTTGGACGCCGCGGCGACGGCGGCGCCGCTCCGGAGCGAGAGGCTCTTCCGGACGGTGCCGCGCTCGCACACCAGGGTCCCGGTCTTCCCGAGCCGAGCCAGGAGCTCGGCCAGCTCGCCGAGCGGGAGGACGGCGAAGCTGCCCATGAGACCGCGCATCGGCGCCGAGTGTCGTACGGGGAGGGCAGTGGCGGCAAGCCGGTGCCTCGGGTAGAAAGGCACGGCTCCGCCGGTCGAGCTCGGGGCCGGAGACTCCGATCCCATGGTCCGACGCCCCCCCGTCGCCTTCGGCCTCGCCGCGTGCCTCGCGGCGCTGGGCCTCGCCGCGTGCAAGCGTCCGCCCGCGCTCCCGCCTGCCGCCGCCGCGTTCGGCATCAGCCCCGCGCCCGGCGAGCCGGCCCCCGCGTTCGAGCTCCCCGCCCTCGACGGCACGCGGGTGTCGCTGGCGAGCCTCCAGGGCAAGGTGGTGTTCGTGAACTTCTGGGCGACCTGGTGCCCGCCGTGCGAGGAGGAGATGCCCAGCATGCTCGACCTCGCCCGGGACCTCCAGGCGCGGCACCCCGGCAAGTTCGAGATGGTGGCGGTGTCGGTGGACGAGGGCTGGGAGCCCATCCGCGCGTTCTTCGCCAAGGAGCGCTACAAGGGCTCGGCCGCTCCGCTGACCGTGCTCCTCGACGGGAGCGCCCAGACGACCACGACGCTGTACTACTGCGCGGCGCGCGGAGGCTGTCCCGGCGACTTCAAGCTGCCGGAGAGCTACATCGTGGATCGGACCGGGCGCCTGGTCGCCTACGTCGTCGGCCCCCGGAACTGGTCCGACCCGAGGGTGCGGACCTACCTCGAGCAGCTCCTCCAGTGATCGCGGATCCGCTCGTTTTCCGGGCGGCATTGCCAGGACACGCCGACGCTGACGCAGCGCGGCATCCCGCCCTCGGCCACCCGATATCTCGCGCGCGGACGGGGCGTGCGGCCCGGATTCCTTGAAGGCGGCGAGACGCCTGCACTATAAAGGCCCGAGAAAACAGAGGATACGGCCACGATCCTCCCTTTCCGGGTTCCGGGGCCGTTTCGCGGAGGATGCGTGGCGTCGAGCGGTATCCCCGTCGTGGTGATGGGCCTCGGCGACATCGGTCAGTCGATCGCCCGCTCCGTGCTCGCCCGCCCCGAGCTCCGGCTCCTCGGCGCCGTCGATCTCCGGAGCGAGCTCGCGGGCCGGCCGCTCTCGGACGTGCTCGGCGTCGCCGGGTGTGACGCGCCCGTCGCGGCCGATCCGGCCGCGCTCCTCCGAGCAGCCCGCGGCGGCGTGCTGCTCCACGCGGCGGGCAGCCGGTTCGACGCCGCCCTCCCGCAGCTCACGCAGGCCGTGCGCGCCGGGCTCTCGGTCGTGTCCACCTGCGAGGAGCTCGCCTGGCCCTGGCTCCGGCACGAGGCCGCCGCCGACGAGCTCGACCGCCTGTGCGAGGAGCGCAACGTCGCCGTCCTCGGGACGGGGGTGAACCCGGGCTTCGTGCTCGACCGGCTCCCCGTGGTCCTCGGCCAGGTGACCGGCGCGGTCCGCCACGCCCGCGCGCTGCGGATCGTGGACGCCGCGACGCGCCGCCCTGCGCTCCAGCGGAAGGTGGGCGCCGGGCTGACGGAGGACGCCTTCCACGAGGCGGCCGAGCGCGGCGTCGTCGGGCACGTCGGGCTCGCGGAGTCGGCGGCGCTGGTCGCCGCCGGGCTCGGGCTCGCGCTCGACGAGGTCGAGGAGGAGCTGCTCCCGCTCGTCGCCCAAGACGACGCCGACGAGCGCGGCGCCGCCGTTCGAGTCCGCAGCGGCCAGGTCGCGGGGATCCAGCAGACCGCGCGCGTCTACGCGGAGGAGCGCGAGGTGGTCCGGCTCGAGCTCACGATCGCCGTCGGCGCGGAGGACCCGCACGACGAGGTCGAGCTGGACGCCGACCCGCCGTTGCGCCTCGTCATCCCCGGCGGCATCGCCGGCGAGGAGGCCACGACCGCGGCGGTGCTCAACGCGGTGGGCGCGGTCACGGAGCTGCGGGGGCTCGTGACCGTGCTGGACCTTCCCGCGGGGCGTTGACCGGAGGACGAATGCTCGAGAGGAGCCTCATCGGCCGGGAGAGCGAGCCCGTGATCCACGAGGTGGAGAAGGGGCAGATCCGGCGCTTCGCCGACGCGCTCGGCGATCCGAACCCGCTCTCGCAGGACGAGGCGGCCGCCCGGGCGGCGGGCTATCCGGGGCTCGTCGCGCCGCCGACCTTCGCCGTCTCCTTCACCGCCAACGAGCGGTTCCGCCACTCGCTCGACCTCGGCACGCGCTCGATCCTCCACGGCGAGCAGCAGATCGAGCTCGTGCGGCCCATCGTCGCCGGCGACCGGATCACCGTGGTGACCCGCGTGGCCGACGTGCAGGAGCGGGCCGGCGCGAGCGGACCCTCCGACGTCCTCGTGCTCGAGGACGAGGGCAAGGACGAGGCGGGCGAGCTGGTGTTCCGCACGCGCGCGACGCTGATCCTCCGGCGCGGATAGGACGCGAGATGCTCACGGCACGGCAGCTCTACTTCGAGGCGGTGAAGGTGGGGGACGAGCTCCCCCCGCTGGTGAAGCCGCCGATCGACCGGCTCCAGATCGCGCGGTACGCCGGCGCCTCGCAGGACTGGAACCCCCTCTCGGTCGACGAGCAGCACGCACGCAACGCCGGGTTCCCGAGCGTGCTCGTCCCGGCGATGATCTCGATGGGGTTCCTCGGCGAGCTCGTCACCGACTGGGTGCGCGGGGCGCGGCTCCGCAAGTTCCAGGCGCGGTTCGTGAAGATCGTCTGGCCCGGCGACGTGCTCACCACGCGCGGGCGGGTGGTCGACCGCCGCTTCGAGGGGCCGGGCCAGTACGCCATCGACGTCGAGGCCTGGGCCGAGAACCAGCGCGGCGAGCTCGTCGTCCGCGGCCTCGCCACCTTCCAGCTCTACTACAGCCAGGACGACGAGGCGCGACAGCGCGGCGGGCAGCCGCCGCTCGTCGTCACGCGCGAGGAGGAGGAGGCGCGCCTCGCGAAGCTGTCGCGCGCGCAGCCGCCGAAGGCGCCGCCCGCGAGCCGGCCGCTCGCGCCGCCGAAGCCTGCCCCGGCCCTGCCGCAGCCTGTCTTCTTATACACATCTCCGAGCCCACGAGAC
>JAEYOU010000055.1 GCA_023411405.1 Pseudomonadota bacterium
GGGCCGGAGATCGCGGCCCAGGCGAGCGGGTTCGGCCGCGTGACGCTGCTGGCGGCGATCCTGCTCGCGCTCGCGGGGACGCTCTCGTGGCTGCGTTCGCGGCTGCTCCGCGGCCGGGAGGTGCGCCGCGGGCCGGTCTGGGGCTGCGGGTACGAGGCGCTCTCGCCGCGCGTGCAGTACACCGCGACCGGCTTCCCCGAGCCGCTCACGGGTCCGCTCGGCGGCGCGGTCCCGAGGAACGTCGATCGCGCCGGGCCGGAGGGATACTTCCCCGCGGCAGCGCACTACCACGACCGGATGACCGACGCCGCCGGCGAGCGGGTGGTCGTCCCGATCGTGCGCCGGTTCGTGGCCGCGCTGGGCCGGGTGCGCGTCTTCCAGGCCGGCCGGCTCCAGCTCTACCTCCTCTACGTGCTCGCCACGCTGGTGCTCCTCCTCGCGTGGCAGCTGGTGATCGCTCCGTGAGCCCCCTCCGCCCGCTCGACGCCCTCCTGCACGCCGCGCTCCTGCTGGTGCTCCCGCCGCTGTTGCCCGGCGTGGTCGCGCGCGTGAAGGCGATCGTGGCCGGCCGCCGCGGGCCGCCCCTCCTCCAGCCCTACCGCGACCTCGCCCGGCTCGTGCGGAAGGGCGCGGTCTACGGCGAGGGCACGAGCTGGGTCTTCCGCGCGGGGCCGGTGATCTCGCTGGCCACGGCGCTCGCCGCCGGCCTGCTCCTCCCGCTCCACGCGCGCGTCGCGCCGCTCGGCTTCCCGGGCGACGTCGTCGCCTTCGCCGCGCTCCTCGGCCTGGGGCGGTTCTTCACGGTGGCGGCGGCGCTCGACACCGGCTCCGCGTTCGAGGGGATGGGCGCGAGCCGCGAGGCGAGCTTCGGCGCGGTGGCCGAGCCGGTGCTCCTCCTCGTCCTCACGCTCCTCTGCGTGGCGGTCGGCCAGGCCGGCTTCTCCGAGGTCCTCGAGCCGGGCACGGCGGACGCCGCCGTCTTCACCCACCCGGTCCTCGTCGTCGCCGCGGCGGCGCTCTTCGTCGTGCTCCTCTCCGAGAACAGCCGGATCCCGGTGGACGACCCCAACACGCACCTCGAGCTCACGATGATCCACGAGGTCATGGTGCTCGATCACTCGGGGCCGGACCTCGCCTTCATCGAGTACGGCGCGGCGGTGAAGCTCTTCCTGTTCGCGGCGCTCCTCACGCACCTCGTCCTGCCGTTCCCGGCCGGCGGGCCGGCGGGCGCGGGCGTCCTCCTCGCGGGCACGCTCGCCGTGGCGGTCGCGGTCGGGATCGTCGAGTCGCTCATGGCGCGCCTCCCGCTCCGCCGCGTGCCCCAGCTCCTCATGTCGGCGGGCGCCCTCGCGGCGCTGGGCCTGGCCGTGATCCTCCAGCGGGGGCCCTGACGTGAACCAGCTCGGCGACTTCCTCCTCCTCGTGGTGGTGATCCTCGGGCTCCAGGTGGTGGCCACGAGCCGCATCACCGCCGCGGTCCGGGCGGTGGCGCTCCAGGGTGCGGCGCTGGCGTTCCTGCCGTTCGCCCTGGGCCACGTCCACGGCGTCTGGGGCATGGTGACGAGCTGCGCCGTCGTGCTCCTGCTCAAGGGCGCCGTCATCCCCCTCCTCCTCCGGCGCGCCATCGAGAAGGCGCGGGTGGTCCACGAGTCCGCGCCGTTCGTCTCGCTCCACGTCTCGGTGCTCATCGGCGCGGCGCTCGTCGGCGCGGCGTTCTGGATCTCCTCGCGGCTGGTCCTGCCCGGCCCGGCGCCGAACCGGCTCGTCGTCCCGATCGCTCTCGCCACGCTCCTGCTCGGGTTCCTGGTGATCGTCACCCGGCGCAAGGCGGTCACCCAGGTGGTCGGGTACCTCATGCTCGAGAACGGCGTCTTCATCTTCGGCCAGGCGCTCGCGGCCCACCTCTCGTGGGCGGTGGAGCTCGCCATCCTGCTCGACGTCCTCGCCGGCGTGTTCGTGATGGGCATCGCCATCCACCAGATCAGCCGCGAGTTCGACCACATCGACGTGGACGCGCTCTCGGAGCTCCGCGACTGACATGCGCCTCCTCCTTCCCATCGCGCTCCCGGCGCTCCTCGGCCTCCTCGCCTGGCTCCTGCGCGGCGCGCGCACGCAGCTCGCCTTCCTGCTCGCCGGCGCGGCGCTCCACGTCGGCGCGGTGGCCTGGCTCTGGGCCGCCCCCGCCGCGCCGCTCGGGGTGCTCGCGCTCGACGAGCTGGGGCGGCTCTTCCTCTCGCTGACGAGCGTCGTCTTCTCGCTCGCCGGGCTCTACACGGTCTCGTACCTGCGCGACGGCACGCACGACGCCCCGGCCCGGCCGCACCGGCTGGTCCCGGCGCTCCTCTGGTTCCTCGCGGCGATGAGCCTCGTCACCCTCACGCACCACCTCGCGGTCCTCTGGGCGGCCGTCGAGGCGACGACGCTCGCCACCGCGCCCCTCATCGCGTTCTACCGGCGCCGGCCCGCGCTCGAGGCGACCTGGAAGTACCTGCTCCTCTGCTCGGTCGGCATCGCGCTCGCGCTGCTCGGCACCTTCTCGCTCGGCATCGCGGCGTCCGCCATCCCCGGCGGCGCGACCCTCACCCTCGACACGCTCGTCAGCGCGGCGCGGGACGGCGTCATGGCGCGGCCCTGGCTCAAGGCCGCGTTCGTGCTCGCCCTCGTCGGCTACGGCACGAAGATGGGCCTCGCCCCGCTCCACACCTGGCTGCCGGACGCGCACAGCCAGGCGCCGTCGCCGGTCTCGGCGCTCCTCTCCGGCGTGGTGCTGAACGGCGCGTTCCTCGGGATCCTCCGCTTCCACCAGGTGGTCCTCGCCTCGGGCGACGCCGCCTTCGCGCGGGAGCTCCTCGTCCTCCTCGGCTTCGCCTCGATCGCCCTCGCGACCGCGTTCATGGTGAAGCAGCGCGACTACAAGCGGCTCCTCGCCTACTCCTCCGTCGAGAACATGGGCGTGCTCGCGGTGGGCGTCGGCGTCGGCGGGACCGCGGCGTTCGGCGCGCTCCTCCACGCCGTGAACCACTCGCTCGCCAAGGCCGGCCTCTTCCTCCTCGCGGGCAACGTGCTCCGCGCGTACGGCACGACCGCGGCCGGCGAGGTCCGCGGCGTCCGCCGGCGCCTGCCGGCGACCGGGGCGCTGCTGCTCGTCCTCGCGCTCGCCATCGGCGGGCTCCCGCCCTTCGGGCCGTTCATGAGCGAGTTCGTGGTGTTCGAGGCGGCGCTCCGCGGGCCGACGCCGTGGCTCGGCGTCGCCTTCGCGGGGCTGCTGGCCGTCGCCTTCCTCG
>JAEYOU010000058.1 GCA_023411405.1 Pseudomonadota bacterium
CTCCAGCACCCGGGCGCGCCGGACGCCCGAGGCCTCGATGGCGGTGGTGGTCGGCACGTCGTACCAGGCGAGCTCGGTCACGCCGGCCCGCGGAGCGTAGGTCCGGCAGGCGTCGCCCGCCAGCACCCGGACCCCGCGCGCCGCGAGGGCCGCGAACCAGCGCAGCGCGCCCTCGGCGAGGCCGCGCTCGTAGAAGACGTCTCCGGCGAGGACCACCTCGGCCCCGGGCAGCGCCTGGCCGAGGGCGTCGCCGGCGCGGAACCGGACCGCGACGCCGTTCCGGGCCGCGTTGAGCGCCACCGCAACCTCGGCGAACGGGTCCCGATCGAGCGCCAGCACCTCCGCGGCGCCTGCGCGGGCCGCGGCGATCGCGACGAGGCCGCTCCCGGTCGCGAAGTCGACCACGCGGCGGCCCCGCACCACCTCCGGGTGCTCGAGCACGTACCGCGCCAGCGCCTGCCCCCCCGCCCACGGGAACGCCCAGTACGGCGAGTCCTGCCACGCGGGCGGCTCGGCCTGGGCCGCCCGCCAGAGCTCGTGGACCTCGCTCGCCTGGAGCAGGACGAGCTCGGGCGCGAGCGGGACGGGCGCGGGCGTCGTCCGCGCGAGCACGAAGGCGCGCAGCCGCTCCGCGTCCTTCGACTCCGCCGGACCGGAGGGGAGGTCCTGCGGAGCGGGCCCGGGGGCGGTCATGTAGGCGTTCCTCCCAGCGCGCCGGTCCGTACCGCGTCCCCCGGCTTGCGGCGCCGCGGGCGGGAGTACGACGATGCGGGCCGGAGGGACGGCCCATGGCGACGGTACGAGCGCAGGACGAGCGGCGCCGGTTCTCGCGGATCGCGTTTCACCGGCCGGCCACCTTCCGCGCGGGCGCGACCGCCACCACCGTCGGCGTGCTCGACGTCTCGCTCAAGGGGGCGCTGATCGAGGTCCCCGCCGGGTTCGCGGCCGAGCCCGGCTCCCGCTGCTCGCTCACGATCCACCTCGACGCAGGGTACGCCGTCATCCAGCTCGACGGCGAGGTGGCCCACCACGGCGGGAGGAAGCTCGGCGTCCGCTGCACGTCGATCGACCTCGAGAGCGTCGGGCATCTCCGCCGCGTGGTGGAGCTGAACCTCGCCGAGGAGACCCTGCTCGAGCGCGAGCTGGCGACCTTGATCGGCATCGACGGCTGAGGGGCGCCCGCCGGCGTCAGCGGCCTCGCCGCGCGCGGAGCTGCGCGATCGCCGCGCGCGCCCGCTCCGCGTCGGGGGTGCCGGGCGCCGCCTGGATGACGCGGTTCCAGGCCTCCTCGGCCCGGTCGAGGTCCTCGAGGCCCGCGTAGGCGACGCCGATGTTGAACAGGCTCTGGCGGTGGTCCGGGTCCAGGCGGTTCGCCTCCTGGAAGTTCGCGAGCGCCTTGTCGAACTGCCGGAGGGCGACGTACATGACGCCCTGGTCGGTGATCACGTTGGGATCGTTCGGGTCGAGCTGGAGGGCGCGCTCGTAGGCCTCGATCGACTCCTGCGGGCGGTCGGCGTCGAAGTAGGCGTTGCCGAGCGTGACCCAGGCGCGACGGTCCTGCGGGTTCGCCTCGACGAGCCGCTTCGTGGCCGCGATGTGCGCGTCCAGATCGGGCGCGCCGGGCTGGGGGGCGGGCGGGCCCCCTCCGCCGATGGGCGCGGCCACCACCGGCGCGGGTGCGCGGAGCAGCCCGCCGGCGCGGCCGATCTGGAACGCGAACAGCGCGATCAGGAGCCCGATCGCCAGGCCGGCGAAGCCGCCGAGGAGGAAGTCCTTGTTCACGATCCGCTCTCCCGGGTGAGCAGGGGGACGGGCCCGAGCAGGGTCCGGAGGTAGGAGGGCATCTGCGCGGCGAGCTCCTCCGAGAATCGCAGCCCGGCGCGGTACGGCGGATCCCGGGTCGTCCAGGCGACCACCGCGGCGCCGCTCGGCTCCACCTCGAGCTGCGGCGAGCGCAACCGCACGCGGACGAGCTCGCCCTTGCGGAGCGGAAACATCACGACGACCCGGCACCCGCCCTGCGACACGTCCTCGGTCTCGAGGGTCTCGAGGCGCCCGCCGGCGCCGAGCTCGAGGGGGATCCGGATGGCGTAGCGGCGGTAGACGCGCGGGTCGGAGGGGGTCACCGGCACGCATGATGGCCGGGCCGCGGCGCCGGCGCAACCGGACCGCGGCCCCCGTGCCGCCGGGACGCCCTGCTTCACCGCCCCTGGAACTTCGCGATGCCGCGCTCGACGGCGTCCACGAGGTACGGGCGGAGGTCCCTCGCGCCGATGATCCGATCCAGCGACCCCACCCGGAGCGCCCGTTCCACGGTGTGGACGGCGTCGAACTCCTCGGCCACCTCGCCGACCTTCTCGGAGCGGACGGCGGTGGCGATCTCCGCCAGGCGCAGGCGCGACCCGCTCGCGCGGGCCGCCTCCTCCGCGGCGACGACGCGCGGGTCCTTGCGGGTCCGGGTCTCGACCTCGCGGGCGAAGACCGTCGCGGCGGCGGGCGCGCCGCCGATGACCGAGGCGCGCGCACCCTCGACCGCCACCACCTCGATGTCCTCGCGGAGCGCCTTGGAGAAGACGACGAAGGCGCCGCCGTGGTAGCGCGACACGACGCAGAACACGAACGGCCCCTGGAAGTTCACCACCGCGCGGCCGATCTCGGCGCCGTACTCGAGCTGGATCCGGCGCATCGACTCGGGGGAGCCGTCGAAGCCGGAGAGGTTCGCGAGCACGACCACCGGCCGGACCCCCGACGCGCCGTTGATCGCCCGGGCGAGCTTCTTCGAGGACATCGGGAAGAGGGTCCCGGAGCTCCAGAGCTCCGGCCCGTCGGCGGGGACGAACTCGAGCCGCGGGAGCGGCCGGGCCTCGATGCCGAGGAGGCAGACCGGCCAGCCGCCGAGGTGCGCGTCCCACACGACCGAGGTGTCGCCGCCGCGCAGGTCGCGCCAGCGTTCCATCGAGGGGTGGTCCTGGTCGATGACGGCCGCCATCACGCGGCGGATGTCGAACGGCTTCTTCCGGTCCGGGTTCTTCTCGGCGCTGAAGATGTCGCCGACGGTCTCGAAGCCGGCGCCGCCCTCGGGGCCGTGCGGCGACGTCCGCACGTCGCGGTCGGCGGGATCGCGGGTGAGGGCCCGGCGCGGGAACCGCTCCCCGGGCGCGACGTAGGTGTGGTCGTAGTGGCGGAGGAGGATCTGCACGCCGTCCGCCAGCGAGTCGGCGCGGTACTGCGCCTGGCCGTTCGGGCCCATGATCCGGTCGTACCCGCCGATGCCCTGGTTGTCCTCGGCCGAGACGCTCCCCGAGTAGTCGAGCGCGTCCTTGCCGGTGAGCACCATCGAGGAGCCCGCGCACATCACCAGGATGCCCTTGGTGTGCATGAGCATGGTGGCCTCGGCGTTCCAGTAGGGCTGGCCGCCGACGTTGATGCCGCAGACGACGATGTTGATCTCGCCGCCACCTTGGGTGAACTCGATGATCCGCCGCAGGACCTTCGAGATCCAGTCCATGTTCTCGGTGCCGCTCTCCATCGAGATCTTGGCGCCGGCGGAGACCGCGAACCACTCGACCGGGATCTTCAACTTCTCGGCGAGGTCGAGCCCGGCGAGGATGCGCCGGCACTCGGGCTCCGCGAGCGAGCCCATCGCCCGGCTCGGGTCGCTCAGCAGCGCGACGCGCTGCATGCCCTCGGGGTAGCGCTTGGTGAAGCTCTTCACCAGCCCTGCCACGATGTTGGCGGCGTTCTTCCCGGGCGGCCGGTCCACCGGCACGAGCACGTCCCCGGAGGCGTCGAGGTCGTGCTCGACGAACTCGCCCGGCGGCACGCCGGTCTCGGCGTCGGCCGTGGGCGCCAGCATGCGCGCGAGCTCGAAGGGGTGGGTGAGGCCGCGGCGCCGGAGCTGGATGACCCGCTGCTGGTACTCGCCGAGCGGCTCGAGCGGGCGGTCCGTCGGCACGTCGTAGCGGATCGAGACGCCGCTGCCGGTGGTGTGGACCCGGAGCAGCGTGCTCCGGAGGGCGCCGGTGAACGGATCCGGCACCCGCACGTCGATGAGCACCACCTCGAGCCCGAGCCCCTCGGTCTGCGGCGCGAGCCGCTCGGCCAGGCTGCGGATCTCCTCGCGGGAGAGGAGCAGCGGCGGCTCGACGGTGAGCAGCACGCGGTTCCACTCGAGGCGCTTGTCGGGGGCGCGGTGCGCCTGGAAGCGGCGCATGCCGGCGAGGGCCTCCTGGAGCATCCGCTCGAGGTGCGGGAGCTGGATCACCTTGCCCGCCGCGTCGCGGACGGGCGTGAGGTCGCGGACCTCGGCGACCGCGAAGAGCCGCTCGTCCTTCGGGTTGTCGTGGGCGACGCCCTTGTAGAGGAACACGTCCTCGACCGAGGGGAGCCGCTCGAGGTCGAACTTGGAGAGGCGACCGAGCTGCATCCGCCGGAACAGCATCGGGTGCACGCCGCGGTAGCGGGGGTCCTCGGTGAAGTCTCCCGGACCGCCCCGGAAGGTGAAGTGCTCCTGGCTCGAGTCCCGGCCGAGGCCGTGGCCCGGGAAGGCCGCCACCACCGCGGCGCGGCGGACGGGGCGGCCGAAGCCGGCGCCCCCCAGGGCGGCGCGGAGC
>JAEYOU010000663.1 GCA_023411405.1 Pseudomonadota bacterium
CCGCTCGCGTACCTCACCGATGTCTTCCAGAAGCTCGCGGGCGGCTGGCCCAACCACCGCCTCGGCGAGCTGCTACCGCCCGCCTGGGCTGCCGCGCGCCAAGCTGCGGTCGCCTGATCCCACTCGAAGTCGCCGAAGCCTCTCACGCTCCCCCCTGGCCCGCTACGTGCGGTCGGCCGGGCGGATACGGTGGTGCAACATGTCGGCTCTGGCTCCTGCTTGGCGGGCTGCGCGAGCTGGGCTTCTACGAGATCGCCGCCGCGCAGGGGGGCGGAGCGGCCAGCCCGTCGTTCCGTGCCGCGATCGACGCGGCGGCGATCGCGCTGGCGCTGGGAGAGGGGTCGGTGGAGGGCGTGCGCCGGCTCGAGACCGCGAGCGTGGAGACGCTGCTCCGCCGCCGGGGCGGGATCTCGGCGAGCTGGACACGGCGAGTGGTGCACGAGTTCGCGAACGTCGCGGGGAAGACGTTCCCCGAGGCGATGGCGGCGCGCCTGCTCGCCCGCGCCGGCGAGGGCGAGGACCGGGTCACCCTGTACGTGGACAACCACCTGCGGCCGTACACGGGCGAGCACGCGATCCGCAAGGGCTGGCGCATGCAGGACAAGCGCGCCGTGCCGGAGACGACCGACTACTACGTGCACGACGAGGAGGGCTGCCCGCTGTTCCGGCTCTCCACCACCTCGCACGACTCGCTCTGCGCGTGGCTCATGCCGGTGGTGGAGTTCGCCCACCTCTCGCTGGGCGAGAAAGTGAAGCCGCTCCTGGTATTCGATCGTGGCGGCGCGTTCCCCGAGACGATGGCGGAGATCAGAGACGCAGACGCGGAGTTCGTGACCTACGAGCGCAAGCCGTACCGGGAGCTCGGCGCCACGGAGTTCAAGGAGTCGCTGCTCCTTGCGAACGCGAGCGACCCGCGTCGGCCGGTCCGGGTCGCCTACACCGAGGCGCCGCAGAAGAACCTGCGCTTCGGTCGCGGCCGGGTACGTCGCATCGCAGTGCTGATGGAGGACGGGCAGCAGGTGAACCTGCTCGCGGTCTCCGAGCTGCCCGCGGAGGCGCTCATCCGCGCACAGCTCGCGCGGTGGGGCCTGCAGGAGAACCAGCTCAAGCATGGGGTGGAGCGGTGGGGCATCAATCACCTCGACGGCCGACGCGTGGAGGAGTACCCGCCGACGCGCTCGTGCCGAACCCGGCCCGGCGCAGGCTCGAGCGCGTGCTCAAGCTTTCGCACACCGCCGAGGGCGAGGCGTGGCGCAAGTTCATGCGCGCCGCCTCCGACGACCCGCTTCGCGCGAAGTACGAGCAGGACGCCCGCGCCGCCATGGAGCGCCAGCGAGACCTGATGGCGCAGCGGGCGACCGTGCCGGCCATCGCGAAGGTGAGCGAGACACCGCTCGCCGGCAAGCTCCGCCGGCACGAGCAGGGCTACAAGAACGTGCTCGACACCCTGCGCATCGCGCTCGCCAACCTCGAGTCCGATCTCGCGGTACTCCTTGCGAAGCGGATGGACCGTCCCCGCGAGGCGAAGAAGCCGCGCGCTCTTCCGTGCCGCACGGATCCCGACCGTCTTCGTGAGCGAGCTTCGTGCGCTCCTCTCGGCGGTGGCCGACCTCGAGCGCCGGGTGCTGGCGAGCACGGAGTCGTAGGCGCGCGGGCTTGCGAGGCGACCAGGATGCTGGGGATGAGGGGATCCGTCCGCTACGGACGAGCTTCCCCCTCCGGCACCACCCTGAGGTCCGAGATGCACACGTCCTGAGACTTCCGTCCGCGCCGGGTGTCCAGAACAGTCACCTGGATCCGTGCGATGGGTTCAGCACGGCTGGGGATGGCGATCCGCTGCAACGCCATGCGGTCCGCCAGGCTCGCCTCGAGTGAGACCTTCTTCCCACCCTCCAGGAACGCCTCGACTCGCACCCGGGACACCCGAGCGTTGTCACCAAACACGGCCTCGCTCTTCGCGTACCCGGGCAGGATCTCCAGCGCCGCGAGACGAGCGGGCTCGGCAAGAGTACCGGAGAGCGATAGGCCTTTCTTGGCCTCGGCACACCACGCCGTGGCGCGATGCTCATCGAAGGCCCGTGCCGGAGCGTAGTCGGCTACACGAGAGCGTGGAAGCCAGGACGATGCCCACGACGAGGCCTGGAGGAGCGTGCCTGGTGGCGGGCGAAAGGTCGAACCATCGAAGCGGTAGCGTACCCGCTGCTCTCCTGCCGCAACCGGCTCGCCACCCAATGAGAAGGAGTATCGCCAGATTACTTCCAGCCGTGGAGAGCCGGCGTTCGCCGGTGCGGGCCGCCACCAGACGCCCCAGGTTGGCCCATCCGGATCGGCACCCGAGCTCGATGGCATCCTGAAGAGCCGGCGCAGCCCCTGCGTATTCCAGCGCCACAGCTCCACTGACGGGTAGACTCCGTCCCCCTCGCTTCGACAACCCCACCCGACCTCGAGCACACGCTCGTCCGGCAGGACATCCTCCCGAATGCGAAGCGACCCTCTGATGCCGCACCAGCCGAACTCGTACGGGCCCAAGACGACACGAGCCAAGCGCTTCGGAGGACTGCCATCACTTGCCACGTACAGAATCCATTGTGCAGGGCTCGAAGCGCCGCTTGCTTCGAGTTCGGAGCAGAAGCCCGCGAGCACAGCTATCTGTCCTGCTCCCACGGCGGACCGCCAGACCGCACAGGGTTTCCCCTTGGGCTCAAGTGAGGAGACCATTCCCTCGTCTTCGGCGCTGACATCTTGAGACATGGGAACGTCTCCGTCGCTCAGCTCGGCGGGGGAACGAGCTCCCAGGGCCAGGAGTACCGGAATCAGCAGACCAAGCGTAGCGCTCACCTCTGTCCTCCTCTCCCTGAGAGGAAATCCCCGCCCAACGATCCGCGTCAACGGAGATCATGGCCCGGAAGCCGGCAGCAGACCGGCGCAGTACGCGCCACCCACCTGCGGGTCGTAGTTCGCTCCCTGAAGAGGAGATCAGGAAGTACTACGAGGAGCATCTCGAAGAGTACGTCCGGCCGGAGCGGGTCCGCGTCGCGCAGATCCACCTGCGCGCCGAGCGGGGCAGCTCTGATCGCGGGCCGCGCCACACGGAGGCTCGAAAGCTCCTCGCGCGACTTCAGGCGGAGGAGCCGAAGAACCCGTTCGCGTTCTCCACCTTGGCGCGAGAGAGATCGGACGATCCCGCCACCAAGCAGAGCGGGGGCGACCTCGGCTTCCGTACGCGAGCGGACCTCGAGTCCCAGTCCAAGGAGGTGGCCGCAGCCGCGTTCGCGCTCGTGAAGACGGGCGAGGTGTCCGGAGTCGTCGAGAGCGATCGAGGCTTCCACATCCTCAAGCTCACCGCGCGCCAGCCCGCGGTGAACCGGGCATTCGACGACGTACGCGCTCAGATCTCCGCGCGGCTCTCGAGAGAGGCGAACGCCAAACAGTTCGACGCGTTCATCGCCAAGCTGCGCGAGTCGGCGAAGATCGAGATCGTGGATGCAGAGCTGGACAAGGTCCAGATCGGTGCCCAGCCCGGATCTGCCGAGCCGGCAACGGCAGCGACCGCCACCACGCCAGCGCCAGCGCCAGCGAGCTCAGCAGGCAAGTAGCGCCGAGCTGTGATGCGCCGCCACGAGCGGGCCACGAGCGGGCCTCGACCCTCATCACCTCAAACCGCCCGGTCGAGAACTGGGACAGCTGCGCGGGGACGTCGCCGCCGTCACGTCCATACTCGATCGGCTCCTGCGCGACGCCCACGTGCACAAGCGCGGGCCGCCCACCTGGCGGAACCCCCCCGACGTCGCCGCCCAAGGCCGCCGCGAGGCAAGAACCACCCGTTTCCGCCGACTTGACCCCGTCCAGCGCTGGCACCGCACTTCGCCCGGTCCCCGAGGGCCTGCACGCGCCCGACGCGGATCTCGACGAACATGGGGGCAAGGACCGCTGCACCCGCGCCGCGCCGACTCCACCTCCTCGAGAGGACGGGGCCCGGAGCCGCGGCCCGCACTTGATGCGCAAGCGGCCGAGCGGAGGCGAGCCGTTCCCCATGCCTGGGTGCCATATGCGCCGAATCAAGATCGCGGCGCCCCCTGCCCGGGAGCCCAGAAACACCAAGGCCCGGTCACCGTGGGGGCGACCGGGCCTCGGAAGTGGTTGCGGGGGCGCGATGGACGACTTCGCTCCTACCGAAAAGGCCCTGTATACACGCAGATTCAGCCCCTCCGGCGCCTGCTCCTTCCCCGGTTGTACCCACCCTCTGCATGGTTCCGGGTTATGCGACGGGCACCGGCAGCAGCTTCGGCGAGGGATGCCCCTGACACCTCTCCGGCCGCCCCGGCGCGGGTCGAAGGCGGCGTGAGCGCCGTCCACTGAGGGTCCCCATCACGGCTTCCGAGCGGGGCCATGCACACGCTCCATCCGTTCGTACTCCTCTCGAACGCGACGAAGCAGGTCCGCGGTGTTGAGCGGAGCGGACTCGGACCGGCGACTCCGAAGCCGGGTGCCCTCGTCTTCAATGAGCTTGTTGAGATGAGCGACGTCCTCGTTGCCAGGCGTGCGTCCGTTCAGCCCCTCAACCCACTGTCTCATCAGCGCCTTCGCACTGGCCTTGATAGTCACCTCGCGCATCCGAGAACGGAGAGCGCGACCGAGTTCGTTCATGTGGGCCTGGAACACATCGAGGTCGGCTCCCCGCATCGGCCACCCAGCCGGAAGCGGCCCGTCTTCCGAGGACGCTCCATGAAGGTGCACCCTGCCCGTTACAGGGTCCACAACATGGACGGCCGTGACAGGCTCGCCGCGCCACTCCGCGGACAGGGCGACCGACACCGGGTACGCGCCGAACAGGACAACCTTGCCGATGAGGTTCGTGCCGGCACTCCAGACCTCGCACGAGTGCCAGAACGGCCGTGCACAGCCGCCCAACGGTCCCAGTGTCATCGTATCGGCGCTGACGTCAGCAGGTGAGGTTCCGTACCTGCTGAACGTCGCAGCCACGCGAAGCTCAGGGCGACGTGCAAGAAGCGGTCGACACACCGCCAGCAGTTCGAGCGGCATCTTCACGAACACACGCGCGTGCTGGTCGAGGTCGAGGCTCCCGTCGAACTCGAATCCGTTCTGCAGGAACGTGATGCTCTCCGTCCCGGCGAACACCACGCCCTTCCCCGCTTCGAGGTCATCGGGCGTCTTTCCGAAACGGCGAAGTAGATGCGCCACGTCTCGGGCCACAGTGTGGATGTCCCCACCATGTAGATGGAACCGGGTCTGTCCGTCTTGGGCTGGACGAACATCCGGCGGCGCCCCGAGGAACGTGGGGTGCCCACCCCAGGCATCCACTGGTCCATGCTGCGGGTCAACCACCCTGAGCGGCGGTGACCTCTTCCCTCTGCCGGTGCGAACGCCGGCCATCGCCGTGAGGCCGCGCAGAGCGTCACAGAGCCCCTTCTCGAACGGCGAGATGGCGTTGTTGCACTCCGAGCAGCAAATTAGGCGGCTGCGTAGCTTCCCACCCAGCGCCGAAGGGATAATGTGCGCTTCCTGGGTGTCGGGCCCAAGGGCTCCCCCGCAGTAGATGCAGTGCTCGCTGTACATGACGTCGCTCTGGTCCGTGTTCATCGCCTCACGGACCGACCTAGTCTAGGTTGCGCAGGACCTCCCGCAGCGCCTCCAGCGCCCGCAGGACCTCCGATTGGATGCGCGCCCATGCTGCCGTGGGCGACTGGGGCGGGTACGGGAGCCCGAACGCGCCGAACGCCGCGGGGAGCTTTCCTGCGGCCCCGCTGCCACTGTGCTGGTAGCCACGCCGGAGGTCCATCGCGCTTCTGAGCACGCGGACCCCCTCCTTCACCTGCCCGACGCCGTCTCCATCCCCAGCACGGCCGGCGAGCCGGTGCTTCAGCGCAGACTCTAGCCGCGCAAGAGTTCGGCCCTTCCCGTAGTGGAGACGATCCCCGCGGACCGCGGGCTGACGATCGTGGCGAGCGCGGGGATGCGCGGGATCTGGGCGCGGCCGGAAACTGGCTCCCGGGTCGCTCCGGCCTGAGGCTCGCGCTCGCTGGTGGATG
>JAEYOU010000094.1 GCA_023411405.1 Pseudomonadota bacterium
CCCGTGGGCGCTCCCGATCGCGGTCGCGCCGGCGGTGCTCCTATCCGTCGCGGTGAGCCTCGCGCCGCCGTCGCCGCGGCGCCTGCGGCAGCTCGGGTGGACGCTGGTCGGAGCGTCGCTCTGGGCGCTCGCGGTCCTCGTGGCGGGGCTGCGGTAGCGCGCGCCCTTCGACGGACGCGGGGCGCGCGGCCCGGGAGGTGGATCGCCGAGGGTCGGCGGTCCACCCTCACGGACCGTGATCGCGGATCGCGCGGCCGACTCAGAAGTAGAGGCGCAGGAAGCCCAGTCCGGTGGTGAAGAACCCGGAGGCGTCCCCGCTCACCTCGGAGGCCGAGTAGAAGCCGAGCTGTCCCTCGAGCCCGAGCGAGAAGCTCGGCGCCAGGTAGTACTCTCCGCCGAGCGCGCCGGCGAGGATCAGGTCGAGCCCGGAGTCGTCCTCCACGCCGTCGTCCGCGCTCGCGAAGTTCAGCTTGAGGCGGCCGCCGTAGTACATGGTCACCGACTGCGCGGGGCGTCGCATCAGGAACACGCCTGCGCCGAGCGTGAGGTCGCTGCTGTCGAAGCCGTCCGAGTCGGAGGTGAAGATCCCCAGCGAGGGTTCGACCCGCAGGGTGGCGCCGATGTCGATCGGCATGTAGAGCTCGATCGTCGGGGCGATGCTCGACTCCGGGGTGATCGACACCCCCAGTCCGAACCGGGTCTGCTTCTGCTGCGCCGCGGCGGGCAGCGCCATGGCGAGGGCCGCGATCACGAAAGCGAGCTTCTTCATCTCGGGTCTCCTTGGGTTGTGTCGCGCACGACGGGCGCGCTTCGCTGGAACGCGGCGCCGACTCTAGCTCGCGGAGTGAAACCGGCAAGAAGCCGGAGCGTCCGGCACCCCAGAGGACCTGCCGCTCACGCGGCCCGCGCCGCCCGCGCCCAGAGGACCCGCGTCCGCAGGTGGAGCGCCACGACGGGTGCGGACAGGATCACTGCGTACCCGAGCCGCCCGACCGAGGGGATCGCGAGCGCGAGGTCGGAGGCGCCGTGGAGCAGCACGGCGACGGCGAGGGCGGGCAGCGCCCGGCCCGGGGACAGGCGTCCGCCGGCGATCGCGAGCCCCAGCGGGAGCGCGAGCGCCGCGTGGGCGATCGGCGCGAACGCCGCGCGGAGGAGGATCACCGTCGCGCCGGCGCCGCTCAGCGTGAACGCGCACTCGAGCGACGCGAACACGGCCGAGACGCCGAGGATCCGCCGGAGGACCTGGCCCCGCCCGGAGCGGGCGCCGACCGAGGAGAGCGCGAGCCCGACGAGCTTCGCGCTCTCCTCGACGAGCCCGATCGCCGCGGCGGCGACGACGCTCCCGCGGCCGCCGGCGGTGAGGTCGTCCCACGAGATCCGCAGACCGAGCTGGTCCAGGAGCGCGTAGCCCCACCACGCCGCCGCGAACGCGACCGCGCCGCCGGCCACGGTCCGGGTGGCGGACAGGAGGGCGCCGTCGGGCGCGCGCCGGGCGACGGCGACGACCCAGGTCAGGCCGAGGACGGCCGGCGCCACCACTGCGAGGTTCACCGGCGGCCCCCTCCTCGTCCGATATCGTGCGGGTGCGCCGCACGGGCGAGAAGGGCCCTGCCTGGTGTCGGTGACACGAAAACCCCTCGTGGATCCAGGACGCTCGGGCGTGCGGCGGTCGGAGCCCAGGGGGATGAGTGGTCTCGGGCAGCCGCCCGAGCGAGGCCCCGGAGAAGCCGCGGCCCCCGCCCGGGCGTTGCCTCGGCGGGGGCTTCCTCTGAAAAGGAGAGGGAGGGGAGAGACGATGATCGGCGCCCACGCCTGGAACGAGCAGCTCGACCTCGGGCACGAGGCGCTCGACCACGAGCACCACCTGCAGATCGCGCTCGTGACCGCCCTCGCGGACGCCATCGAGCAGGGCCGCCCGGCCGAGGCGCGGCGGCTGGCGGCGCAGCTCGTCGCGTACAGCGGGATGCACTTCGGGAGCGAGGAGCTCCTGATGACGGCGAGCAGCTATCCGGGGCGGCAGCGCCACCAGGAGGAGCACCGGATGCTCACCCAGGCGATGCAGGAGGTCGAGGGAGCGCTGGAGCGCGACGAGCGAGAGCTCGCGCTCGCCTTCGCGATCGACGTGCGCGCCGGCCTCGCCGGCCACATCGCCGGCTCGGACCACGCGCTCGCCGACCACGTGCGCGCGGCGCCCATCCCGGTGAGCGAGCGCAACTGAGCTGCTCCACTCCGTGCGCGGCGCGCCGCGCGGCGCCCCTCCCACGACGAGACGACCGCTACGGCCCGCGCGAGAGGCCGAGGACGCTCCGCAGCGTGTCGCGCGAGTGGAGCTTGCCGTTGACCTCGAGCGAGGGCGTGAACTCGACGCCCGCCCGGCCCGCCGCGTCGATGTCGGACGCGAGGCGCTGCTCGGTCTCGGGCGACGTCATGCAGCTCTGGAACGCGCCGGGGTCGAGCCCGAGCTGCTGCGCGAGCGCCTCCGGCTTCGGCCGGGACGACTGCTGCGCGAACGCGAGGTCGTCGTACGCGTCGAACCGGCCCATCTTCTCGGCGCAGATGGCGCCGCGGGCGAGCGCGCAGGCGCCCGCGTGGATCTGCTGCGCGAGCTGCCCGTTGCAGGTGTTGTCGAGCGGGTAGTGGCGGCGGACCAACCGCACGTCGGGCCGCGCCGCCAGGATCGACGGCGCGTCGGCGTGCATCATCGCGCAGGCCGGACAGAGGTAGTCGCTGTACTCGTAGACGACGAGCGAGCCCGGGGCGCCCACCGGGATGACCTCCACGGCGCGCGGGATGTCGCGGAGGCTCTTCCTCGGCGCGGGCGGCGGCGCGGGCCGCGCGTGGATCGCGACGAGCGCGATCGCGGCTGCGACGAGGACCGCCGCCCCGCCCCACGCCGCGC
>JAEYOU010000084.1 GCA_023411405.1 Pseudomonadota bacterium
GTGCCGTCCGGGCCGAGGTAGAGCGCCTCGACGCCGGCGGGCGTGAGGCCGCCCTGGAGCGCGCGCTGGACGGCGAACGCGGCCAGGGCGAGCGCCGCGAAGAGGAGCCAGGCCCGGACGGCGGGGCGCGCGCGGGGGGCGGCGCCGGGATCCACGAGGAACCTCACCGCGCCGCCACCTCCTCCGCGTCCCGGAGCGCCTGCAGGAGGAAGCGGGCCTCCTCCGCGACGCCCCGCGCGGTGAGGGTCGCGCCGGTGATCGGCGCGAGGTCCTGGCCGACCGCGAGCCGGTCGTCCGGGCCCTTCCCCTCGAGCTGCGCGAGCCACCGCGGGCTGGGCTCGTACTCCTTCGGCTCGAGGAACGACACCACGACGATCTTCCGGATCCGGCCGTCGCGCTCGAAGGCGATCGAGAGCGTCTCGCGCTTCGTGCGCACGACGTGGCTGTGGATGGCCGCGTACCCGACGAGCTCCTGCCCGCGCCACGCGCGGTAGAACGTCACGAGCCGATCGCGGACGCGCGCCCGCGCGAGCCGCTCGATCCGGGCGGCGGCCGCGTCGTCGAGGAGGACGTCGCGCGGCTCGAACCGCTCGGCCTCCGGGAAGACCGCGCGGAGGGCCGCGGCCTCCTTCTCGGCGACCGGGACGGCCGCGGCCGCCGGGCCCGCGAGCCCGGCGACGGCGGCGACGGCGAACAGGTGGCGCAGCACGTCCGTCCCCTAGAAGACGAACGCCGCGGCGAGGTTGAAGGCGCGCTGGACCGGGTTCGACTCCGCCTGGGTCTTCCGCCAGGTGAAGTCGCCCTTGAGCGCGACGGTGGGGATGGGCTTGTACGTGAGGCCCGTCGCGACGAGCTGCACGTCGGCGGCGGGGTTCCGCTCCCACCCGTCCGGCACCTGGTCGTGGAGGCGCAGCCGCTCGTACCGGAGGAACGGCAAGAGCTGCGCCTCTCCGCCGCCCGGCGAGAGCACGTCGTACGCTCCCTCGACGTAGCCGCCGCGCACGCGGCTCCCGACGCCCGCCGCGCCGGTGAGCTGGTGCTTCTCGTTGACGAGGTCCGCGTCGCCGAAGGTCCCCTGGACGGCGAGGGCCTTGAGCGCGGCGCCACGCCAGGTGAACCGGGCGTGCGCCTCGACGAGGCTCACGTCGGCGTCGATCTTCCGCAGGTCCTGCGCGAGCGTGTCCGTCGCGGTCGCCCGGACCACCTGGCCCTGCCCCGCCCGGCCGTAGTACGCGGACGTCCCCACGGCGACGGGGCCGCGCTCGTACGCGAGCGCCACCGCGCCGGCGAAGGTCTCGGCGAGGGCGCGGTCCCCGGCGGCGCTGCCGCTCGTGCCGCCGCGGGTGCGGAGCTCGCGGATCCAGCTCCCCGCCGAGGGCCGCTTCGCGGCGTTGAGGCCCGCGAGGCCGTACAGCTTGTAGGTGAGCCCGGGCAGGAGCTCGCCGTGGAGGCCGACGCCGTTCTCGTTCCAGGTGGTGGGGATGAGGTTCCGCTCGACCTCGGGCCGCTCGACGCCGTTGAAGAAGACCGGCTCGTGCAGCTCGTTGGTGAAGCCCACGGGGACGAGCACGTTCCCGATCCGGAGCTGGGCGGCCTTCGTGAGGAGGAAGTCGAGGTAGGCGAACTCGACGAACACCTGCCGCTGGTGCTCGTACTCGATCTCGGCGTTGAACACGATGCGGTCGCTGAAGCGGTAGCCCGTGTAGAGCACCACCCGCAGGATGTCGCTGAAGTCGCAGGCGGTCGCCGACGTCTCGCAGAGGTCGCTGCCGGTCGCGCCGAGCTGGTTGCGGTAGAAGGCCTCGCCGTACCCGCCGAGCGAGAGCCCCTTCGGCGCGAAGTAGACCTTCGAGGCCGCGGGGCCCATGCCGGCGAACGAGCGGTACTCGACGTCGGAGATGCCGATCTCGAGCTTGAGCCGGCGGAGCTCCTCGGCGAGCGCCTGGAGCTCGGACCTCTTCGCGGGCTGCTCCGGCTCCGACGCCGACGCGGGCGGCGGCGCGGCCTCGGGCGCGGGGGCGGACGCCTCGGGCGCGGCGTCCTGTGCGCGGACCGGGGAGGTGAAGGCGGCGAGCAGGGCGGCGACAGTGGTGAGCCTGAAGATGACTTGCATTCTCAAAGTTGGCCCGCGGGCGGGCCTTCTCCTGGGGTGAGACGGGTCGGTCAGGGGAGCGGGGCTCCGGTCCGTGAGGTGAGACTGAGTCTCTGTAGCATGAGGCCCGCGCGGCGAGCAAGCCCCAGGCAGCGGCGGCGGCGGAGCGCGCGGCGGCGCCCCGCGCCCGGCGTCACTCCGGCGTCACTCCGGCGTCGCTCCCGCGTCCACGTCCACGATCTGCGCCCCCCTGGGCGGCCGGAGCTCGAAGAGCGCCGGATCGAGCGCGCCGTTCACCTCGAGCTGCTCCCACCGGAGCTCGAGCCGGACGTCGGCCGCGTCCGAGCGGAGCGAGAACCAGTCCGGGAACCAGGCCGCGCCGTGCGCGCGGTGCTCCGCGAACTCGACCCGCCAGCTGCCCCGGCCTCCGCCGGGGACGGATCGCCGGGCCTTCATCACGGCCGCGTGCGCGCCGATCCACGCCTCGAGCCGGGCGCCACCCTCCTCGAACCGGACCCGCAGGTGCCCGTCGTCGCGCGCGACGTCCACCGGCGCCGCCGCCGGGAGGGGCGCCGAGCCGAGCAGGATCTCGACCAGCTCGCCTGCGGAGACCGGGACCGGGACGAGGCGCGAGAGGTTCTCGGGCGTGGCCGCGCCCGTGTAGAGGACCTTCTTCTGCGCGTCGTAGAGCGAGAACCGGCCGCCGGACGCGACGAGGACGGCCACCGGGTTGCCGAAGAAGTCGAGCGCCTCGAGGTGGATCCGGTCGGGGCGCTCGGCGGCGGCGAACTGGCGGAACGTCGCCTTGCTCGGCTCGCGGAGCCGGAGGCGCGCCTCGCCCTGGACGCGCGCCACCTGGGCCTGCGTGGCGCGGACCTGGGCGACGAGCTGGTCCGGATCGGTCGAGAGGTCGGGCGGGGGCTTGCGGGGGACGCACCCGGCGCTCGCGGCCAGGAGGACGGGGAGGAGGTGAAGCGCGGCAAGACGGCGCATGGCGTAGCTGAACATGGTTCCGGGCCTCGCGCACGTGAAGTGATCTTCGCCCTCCGCCCCGAGGTGACCGTCGACCCCACCGCGGCCTAACACGCACGTCACGTCGAACGAGACCATCCACGGGATCGAGTTCGAGGTCGATCCGGCGCGGCCGTTGCCGAGCCCGGGCGGTCCCGATGGTCGCCGACATGTCGAGCGACATCCTGTGGAAGCCGATGGACTTCTCCCGGTTCGGGCTCATCTATGCCGTGCGCAGAAGAACATCGGGCCCTCGGGCGTCGTGCTGGTCGTGGCCGCGAAGGCGCTCATCGAGGCCGGGCGGAAGGACTGCGGTCCCCGGCCCGCGTGCCAGCACGGCGCGCGGGCCGCGGCGTATCGGGGGTCGGCTCGACCGGTTGCGCCAGGCTCCGGAAGTGCGCTAGCGTCGGCGCACACTCGGCAGAGGGACGGGCGAGGGCGGGGGCGCTTGGCCGGGATCACCAGACAGCACAGAGGGAACGGATGAACACGATCTCCAGAGTCGTCTGCGCGGCGTTGCTCGCCGCGCCCGTGGTGGCGTCGGCGGCGGGGACGCGCGTGACGATGGCCGGGATGAAGGGGACCTTCGGCGAGGTGGCGCTCCTCACGACCGATCCGCTCGAGAAGAAGAAGGTCGAGTGGAAGCCGACGGGGAAGGGCAACTACGACGACTTCCTCGAGCGGGCCGCGCTCATGGACGCCGGCATGGTCGTCTCCGAGGCGTTCACGCAGGCGCTGACCGACAACCTCAAGGGCTACGCCCGGTCGTTCGCCGCCGAGAAGGCGACGGACCAGGCCGTGAAGGAGATCGTCGGCGACACGCCGCCCGAGCAGCTCAGCGAGGATCAGTCCATCGCGCTGCTCGCCCTCAAGAAGAAGCAGGAGCAGCTGAACGGCGAGGAGACCGCCTTCGTCGGGAAGAGCCTCCTCAGCGCAGCCGTCGTCGGCACGTTCCTCTCGAAGGTCCCGGACGACTCGAAGACGCTCGCGAAGAACGGGGCCGGGCTCCTGCAGACCGTGCCGTCGGACTTCCGGGGCCTCCAGGCCATCAAGGCGCCCATCGTGACCGCCTCGCTCAAGGAGGCCGGCACGCACCTCCAGGACGCCGGCACCCGCGCGCCCGAGATCGCCAAGGGGCTCACCCGGCTCGTCGAGGGGCTGAAGTCGCTGCAATGAGCCTCCCCGTCCCGAGGACGCACGCGGGTCGAGGCGACCCGGCACGGCGTGGCGGGGGCCGCCGAGCGCTGGCCGTCCTCCTCGCCTCGGCCGCTTCGGCCGCCGCGGTGGCGAGCGCCGCTCCCCCGGCGCTGCCCCGCAACTGGGACGATCGGTACCTCGACCTCGCGGTGGAGAAGGGGAGCGTTCGGCCCACGCTCGGGGTCCTGCCGTTCACCATCGGCGAAGGGGTCGGACGGGTCGGGGAGCTCCACGCGGGGGACATCCTGGCGACCGTGCTCTTCAAGACGGGCCGCTTCGAGCTGGTCGAGCGCGCCAAGCTCGATCAGATCCTGGCCGAGCAGCAGCTCGGCCGCTCGGGGAAGGTGGACGAGGCGACCGCGGCGCGCGTGGGAAAGCTCTCCGGCGCGTCCATGGTCGTGCTCGGTACGGTCGCGGCGGCCACGCAGCAGACGGTGGACAAGTTCGCGTACGACCTCGTCGTCACCGAGGTCCGCGTCGAGGTGCGCGCGGTCGAGACCTCCACCGGCAAGGTCGTCTTCACCGAGTCGGCGGACGGCCGCGCCGAGACGAAGGTGGTCACCGACGCGCACGGCGAGGTGATCAGCGGCGCCCGGAACCCGGAGACGGAGTACGTGAAGGCGGCGACCGCCGCGGTCCTCGCGGTCAGCCAGAAGCTCGCGGCGGGGATCCCGGTGGTCGGCTTCGTGGTCTCGGTCGACGGCGAGCGCCTCGTCACCGACGTCGGGTCGGAGCGGGAGCTCGCGAAGGGTCAGCGGCTCGTGGTGCTCCGCCCGACGAAGCGGCTCGTCCACCCGGTCACCAAGAAGCCGCTCGGCTGGGAGAAGGAGATCCTCGGCCAGGCGGAGGTCGAGGCCGTCGAGCTCTCCACCTCGCGGGCCCGGATCCGGAAGCCGCAGGCGTCCATCCAGCCCGGCGACCTCGTCGTCGTGGAGCAGAGGAGCGAGAGATGAGCCGAGGCCTCGAGATCGTCCGGCGGTGCCTCCCGTTCGCGGCGCTGGCGCTCGCGCTCGCCGTCCCCGGCGCGCGCGCCGCGGCCGCCCCGCCGACCGTGGCGGTGCTCTACTTCGACTACGACGGCGCGGACGAGGAGCTGTTCGTGCTGCGCAAGGGCCTCGCCGACCTGATCGGGAGCCAGATCGTCGCGGTCGAGACGATCCAGGTCGTCGAGCGCCAGCGCCTCCAGGAGGTCCTCGCCGAGCTCGATCTCCAGCAGACCCGGCGGATGGATCCCGCCTCCGGTGCCCGCGTCGGGAAGCTGCTCGGCGCGCGGTACCTCGTCTTCGGCTCCTACTTCCAGCTCAACGGCGCGCTCAGCGCCACCTCGCGCGTGGTGGAGGTGGAGACGGGCAAGGTGCTCTACGCGGTGAGCGGGTTCGGGCCACCCGACGACGCCTTCACCGTCCAGCAGAAGCTCTCGGAGGGGCTCAAGGGCTTCTTCGAGGCGAAGCTCCCTGCGCTCGCCGCGGCGGCGCCGAAGGCCGAGCCGCGGCCGGCCGCGACCTCCTCCGCGAAGCAGAAGCCGGTGAAGCCTCCCGCCCGCCTCAAGCTGAAGGAGGCGAAGGACTACTCCGCCGCGCTGGACGCGATCGACAGGAAGGACAAGGTCACGGCGGTGAACAAGCTCAAGGAAGTGCTCGCGTCCAACGACGACTTCCCGCTCGCGGCGGCGCAGCTCGCGGCGCTGAATTGAGGGCCGCGCGCGGGTGGCCGGAACCCTTCACCGCTGGCGACTCCGTTCCCCGAGACTCCGTTCGCCCTGAGCGTAGGCCCGCGCAGCGGGCCGGAGTCGAGTCGAAGGGCGAACGACAGGGCTCGACTCGAGCGGGCACCGCCTCACTCGTTCGTGCAGAGTTCGGCCGCGTCCGCGCTGCCGCGCTCCTTCGCCTCGCAGAACGCGGTCAGCGCCTCCTCGTACCGCTTCTCCCGCGCGAGCACGTGGCCGAGGAGCAGCCAGCCCTCCGCGCGGTCGGCGCTGGTGCGGGTCGCCTCCTGCGCGTCCTCGCGCGCACCCTCGAGATCGCCCGACAGGAACCGCGCCTGCGCCCGCCCGAGGCGGGCGCCGAGGTCCTCCGGCCGGCGCTGCAGCGCCTGACCCAGGGCGGCCGACGCGCGCCGGAAGTCCCGCTCCTTGAGCAGCAGCAGCCCGAGCGCCTTGGGCGGGGCCGCCCACGCGGCGTCCGCCGCCGCCGCCCGCTGGAAGCTCGTCTTCGCCTCGTCGAGCTCGCCCCGGTCGCGCGCCGCGAGGGCGCGGAGG
>JAEYOU010000226.1 GCA_023411405.1 Pseudomonadota bacterium
GCCTTGCGCCGCGCGGCCCCGTTCGCGCTCGCCGGTGCCGCGCCCCGCGGCGGCCTGGCGGCGCGCGCGCGGGGTGATATGACTCGCGGGTGGGCTACCGCCTGGTCATCTTCGACTTCGACGGCACGCTCGCGGACTCGCTCCCGTGGCTGCACGGCGTCTTCGGCGACCTGGCGCGGGAGTTCGGGTTCCGCAACCCCGCCGCGGGGGAGCTGGAGGCGCTCCGGCGCACCCCGCCGCGCGAGGCGATGGCGCTCCTCCGGGTCTCCCGCTGGAAGATGCCGTTCATCGCCGCGCGCGTCCGCCGCCGGATGGCGGCCGAGCTGCACGCCATCCGCGTCTTCGCCGGCGTGGACGAGGTGCTGGCGCGGCTCGCGGCCGCCGGGGTCGTGCTCGCGGTGGTCTCGTCCAACTCGCGCCGGAACGTCGAGCGCGTCCTGGGCCCGGAGGCCGCCGCGCGCATCGCGCACTGGGCGTGCGGGGCGGCGCTGTTCGGGAAGGCTGCGCTCTTCCGGCGCGTGCTGGCGCGGAGCAGGATCCCCGCGGCGCAGGCGATCTGCATCGGCGACGAGATCCGCGACGCCCAGGCCGCACGCGAGGCCGGGATCGCCTTCGGCGCGGTGAGCTGGGGGTACCACGCGCTGGACGCGCTGCGCGGGGAGGCGCCGGCGGAGATCTTCGAGCAGGTGGGGGACCTGGCGCGGCTGGCGGGGTGATTCCACCCAGCTGTCGTGCGTCTCGTTCGCCGTACGCCTCGCCTGGGGCGCGTTGCCGAGTGGCGGCCGGCCGGGCCTTCTCCGCTCGCCCTGAGCGTAGCAGCCGCGAAGCGGCTGCGGAGTCGAAGGGCGGGCTCGCCGACCAGGGTCGAGTGCTCGGCGCCCACGAACAGTTGTAGGCCGCGCGCGTGCCGTAGGTGGTCCAGCAGGCGCGCCGCCGAAACTTGCCGGCCACCGTTCGGCGCCTGCGCTGATGGTCGGCTCGCTCCGGCGGGCCCGACCGTCCGCCTGGGTGGCGTTGCTTCTTGCGGCTCGGCTGCAGCTTCGATCGGGTGAGCAAGGGACATCACGCGCCATAGCCGCCGGAGCGCCGGAGCCCGGGCGGAGGCGCGGAGGCGGCGTACGGGGCCGAACGCGACCGCTCGTCCTTCGACAGGCTCAGGACGAGCGGCGCTTCACTTGGCGGACCGGATCGGCGACACGAACCGGTAGTCGATGTCCCAGGGGAAGTAGATCCACTTGTCCTGCTTGAACTCCTTCACGAACGTGTCGACGATCGGCCGCCCGGCGGGCTTGGCGTAGAGCGTCGCGAAGTGCGCTCTGGGCAGGGTCTCGCGGACCGCGCGCGCGGTCTTGCCGGTGTCCACGAGATCGTCGATGAGGAGCCACCCGTCGCCGTCGCCGTCCACGCGCTTCAGCCACTGCAGCGCGCCCTGCTTCTGCTCCGCCTCGCCGCCGCCGGCGGCGCCGTAGCTCACGACGCACACCGTGTCGATGAGCCGGATCTCGAGCTCGCGCGCCACGAGCGCGGCCGGGACGAGCCCGCCGCGCGTGATGGCGATGATGCCCTTCCAGTCTCCGAGCCGGTGCAGGACGCCCGAGAGGTAGCGGGCGTCCCGGTGCAGCTCGGCCCACGAGATGATGATCTCGTCCCGGTAGGGATTGTCCTCGCTCGCCATCGGTGCTCCCGGCGCTCGCCCTTCGACAGGCTCAGGGCGAGCGGACGACGATCGTCCGCTCGTGGTGAGCTTGTCGAACCACGAGCGGGTGCGCTCCAGAAACGAAGAGGGCGCCGACCTCGTGGCCGGCGCCCTCGCGGGGCGAAGGCACTACTTGGGGATCGAGCCCTCGACGCCCTTCACGAGGAAGCCCATCTCGCCCTTGAACTTCTCGTCGCCGGTCTTGCCGGCCGCGAGGACCTCCTTGCCGGCCTGATCGAAGATCGGGCCGCGGAAGACCGCGCCCGGGTTCTCGACGAGGAACTTCCGGGCCGCCTGCATCTTCGCGACGACGTCCTTCGGGATGGCCGGGGAGAGCTTGACGAGGTCGTTGGCGCCGTCCTTGATGCCGAGCTTGATCGACGCCGTCTTCCACGAGCCGTCGAGGGCCTCGCCGATCGCCCGGTTGTAGTAGACGTCCCAGTTCAGGATGCACGACCCGAGGTGCGCCTTCTTCGCGAAGGCGCTCATGTCGCTGTCCCAGCCGAAGGCGAACTTGCCGTTCTTCTCGGCCGCCTGGAGCACCGCCGTCGAGTCGGTGTTCTGGAGCAGCACGTCCGCGCCCTGGTTCATGAGCGCCTGCGCCGCCTCGGTCTCCTTGGGCGGATCGAACCAGGCGCCGATCCAGACCACCTTCACCTTGATCTTCGGGTTCACGGTCTGGGCGCCGAGCGTGTAGGCGTTGATGTTCCGGAGCACCTCGGGGATCGGGAACGAGGCGACGAAGCCGAGGGTGTTCGACTTGGTCATGCCGCCGGCGACGATGCCCGCGAGGTAGGCCGGCTCGTAGAAGCGGCCCTCGTACACCCGGAGGTTGGGCAGCGTCTTGTAGCCGGTCGCGTGCTCGAACTTCACGTCCGGGAAGTCCCGGGCGACCTTCTCCATCGAGTCGCCGAAGCCGAACGACGTCGCGAAGACGATCTGGTTGCCCTGGGAGACGAGGTCGCGGATGACGCGCTCCGCGTCCGCGCCCTCGGGCACGCTCTCCACGAACTGGGTCTTCACCTTGTCGCCGAACTTCTTCTCGACCGCCTGGCGGCCGAGGTCGTGGGCGTACGACCAGCCGGCGTCGCCGCGGGGGCCGACGTAGATCCACGCGGCCTTGAGGGGCTTGCCCGCCTCGGCGGCCGGCGCGGGGCCGGCGCTCGCGACGAGGGCGCCGAGCGCCACGATGAGCATCGAACGCTTGAACATGGTCTCCGATCCTCCTGTCTGGTGTTGCGGGCGGAGCTCCCGCTCCGCGGGTGAACGGTGCGCTACTGGCTCGGGAAGAACGGCTTCCCGAGCGACGCGGGCATGTTGAGCCGGATCCACGCCGGGTTCCGCGAGATGAGCACGAGGACCACGATCGTGGAGACGTACGGCAGCATGTTCATGAACTCGCCGGGCACCTGGACGCGGGGCTGGAGCGCGAGCTGCACCACCGTGACGCCGCCGAACAGGTACGCGCCGAAGAGCAGCCGGGCCGGCCGCCAGGTCGCGAAGACCGTGAGGGCGAGCGCGATCCACCCGCGCCCGCCGACCATCTCCTGGGTCCACCCGCCCGTGTACTGGACCGACATGAACGCGCCCGCGAGCCCGCAGAGGACGCCCCCCGCGGCGATGGCCGCGAGCCGGATCCGCCGCACCGGATAGCCCAGGGCGTGCGCCGCGTCCGGCGACTCACCGATCGACCGGAGCACGAGGCCGGTCCGCGTTCGCCAGAACAGGTACCAGAGCGCAGGGACGAGGAGGACCGTCGCGTAGACGAGCGGGTGCTGCTGGAAGAAGGCGAGGCCCGCGAACGGGAGCTCCGAGAGCCCCGGCACGGCGAAGTTCCGCGCCAGCGCGTGCGGCCGACCGACGTAGGAGACGCCCACGAACGTGGAGAGGCCCGTCCCGAACAGCGTCACCGCGAGCCCGGTCGCGTACTGGTTGGCGTTGAGCCAGACCGTGAGCCAGCCGAACACCGCCGCGAGCGCCGCGGCGGCCGCGGCGCCGGCCGCGAAGGCGAGCCACGGGCTCCCCGTCTCGAGCCCGACCGCGTAGCCCGCGATCGCGCCCACGAGCATCATGCCCTCGGCGCCGAGGTTGATGACCCCGACGCGCTCGTTCAGGAGCAGGCCCAGCCCGGAGAGCGCGAGGATGGTGCCCGAGCCGAGGGTGTCGCGGACCGTGAAGGCGATCTCGCTCATGCCGCGCGCCTCTCGTCCTGCGGGGCGCGGGCGCCGCCGGCCCGGCGCAGCCGGTGGTGGATGAAGGTGTCGAAGGCCAGCATCGCCAGGAGGAGCACGCCCTGGAAGACGAACGTGAGGGTGGCCGGCATCTGCACGCGCGACTGCGCCATCTCTCCGCCGACGAGGAACGTGGAGAGGACGAAGCTCGCGAGCACGCACCCGAGCGGATCGAGCCGGCCGACGAAGGCGACGATGATGGCGGTGAAGCCGTACCGGACCGAGGCGTGCTGCGTGAGCTGCCCGTTCGGTCCGACGGTCTCGAGCGCCCCCGCGACGCCGGCGAGGGCGCCGGAGACGAGCAGCGTCGTCCAGAGCGCCGCGCGGGCGGAGAACCCGGCGTAGCGGGCCGCCGCGGGCGCGGGGCCGCCGACCTGGAGCTGGAGCCCCTTGAACGTGCGGTGGAGGAAGAGCCAGAGCACCACCGCGACCGCCAGCGCCAGCGCGAACCCCCAGTGGGCCCGGATGCCGCGGACGAACACCGGGATCTTGGTCTCGTACGCGAAGCTCACGGTCTGCGGGAAGCGCCAGCCCTTGGGATCGCGCCACGGGCCGAACACGAGCCAGGTGAGGAAGAGGTTGGCCACGTAGACCAGCATGAGGCTGACGAGGATCTCGTTCGCGTGGAACCGGTCCTTGAGCCAGGCGACCACCGCGGCCCAGGCGGCGCCGGCGAGGGCGCCCGCGGCGAGGACGAACGGGAAGAAGGCCCAGGGCGTGACCGGGACCTCGTGCGTGGTGACCCACATCGCGAGACCGCCGCCGCCGATCGCGCCGAAGAGGTACTGGCCCTCGGCGCCGATGTTCCAGACGTTCGTGCGGAAGCAGAGCGCGAGCCCGAGCGAGATCAGGATGAGGGGGGTGGCCTTGAGGGCGAGCTCGCCCACCTGGCGCAGGCTCGTGAACGGGCCGAGCAGGAAGACCTCGAGCGCGCGGACCGGATCGGTGCCGAGGGAGAGGAACAGCACGCTCGCCACGGCCACGGTCACGGCGAGCGCGGCCAGGGGCGAGAGGAGCGTCATGAGGCGCGACGGCGCCTGGCGGGCCTCGAGGCGGAGGATCACGCGTGCGCTCCCGGCGCGGGCTGGGGCGCCTCCCAGAGCCCGCTCATCCACTGGCCGATCTGCTCCACCGTGGCCTCCGCGGTCGGCACCGAGGGCGAGAGCCGCCCGCGCGCGATCACGTGCAGCCGGTCGCTCACCTCGAACAGCTCGTCGAGGTCCTCGGAGACGACGAGCACGGCGCACCCGGCGTCGCGGAGCGCGACGAGCTCCGCCCGGATCTGCGCCGCCGCGCCGACGTCCACGCCCCAGGTCGGCTGGGCGACGATGAGGACCTTCGGCACCGCGTCGATCTCGCGCCCGACGATGTACTTCTGGAGGTTCCCGCCCGAGAGGCTGCGGGCCGCGGCGCGGGTGCCGGGCGCGGCGACGCGGAACCGGCCGAGGATGCCCTTCGTCTGGCCGTGCAGGTGGCCGCGGTCGATCCAGCCGAAGCCCCGGATCGCTTCGCGCCGGGTGAGGAGCAGGTTCTGGGCGAGCGAGAGCCCCGGGACCGCCCCGCGCCCGAGCCGCTCCTCGGGGACGAAGTGCAGCCCGAGCCGCCGCCGCGCGCCCGAGCCCATCCGCCCGATCGGGGTCCCGAAGAGCCGGACCGTGTTCGCCGGCGCGCGCGGGTCCTCGCCCGAGAGGGCGGCGAGGAGCTGCTGCTGCCCGTTCCCGGAGACGCCGGCGATCCCGACGATCTCGCCCTCGCGCACCTCGAGGGTCACGCGGTCGAGCGGAACGCCGAACCGATCGACCTGGGGCAGCGAGAGGTCCAGGACGTGCAGCGCCATGACGCCCGGGTGCGGCGGCGCGCGGACGAGGCGCGGCGGGTCGGCGCCGATCATCAGGCGCGAGAGGCCGGCGATCGTCTCCTTCGTCGGATCGGTCGCGCCGACGACCTTGCCGCCCCGGAGCACCGTGCACCGGTGGCAGAGGGCGCGGATCTCGTCGAGCTTGTGGCTGATGTAGAGGATGGAGCAGCCCGTGGCGGCGAGCTGGCGGAGCGTGACGAACAGCCTCTCGACCGCCTGCGGCGTGAGCACCGAGGTCGGCTCGTCGAGGATGAGGAGGCGCGGATCCCCGAGCAGCGCGCGCACGATCTCGACGCGCTGGCGCTCGCCCACCGAGAGCGCGTGGACGTGGCGGGTGGGGTCGAGCTCGAGCCCGTACTCGCGCGCCTTGGCGTCGATCCGCTGCTCGACCTCGCGCAGCCGGGTCGAGCGCGGGAGCCCGAGCCAGATGTTCTCGGCGACCGTCAGCGTCTCGAACAGCGAGAAGTGCTGGAACACCATCGCGATGCCCAGCGCGCGCGCGTCGTGCGGGCTGTCGATCCGGACGGGCCTCCCGTCCCACAGGAGCTCGCCGGCGTCGGGGTGGACCGCGCCGTAGATGATCTTCATCAGCGTGGACTTGCCGGCGCCGTTCTCGCCGAGGACGGCGTGGATCTCGCCCGGCGCGACCGCCAGCGCGACGTCGTCGTTCGCGACGACGTGGCCGAACCGCTTGGTGACGTGCCGGAGCTCGAGCCTGGGGGCGCTGCGCTCGTGCCGCGTCGGGCCCGTTCCACTGGAGACGCCGTCTGGCGGGGCGGGGAGGCTCACGGAAGCGCGGATACTACCCCGCGGGGGTGACACGTCGCCCGGCTTTCTCCGGACGCACTTCGAGCGATCCGGAGCGCGGGGGAGCAGGTCCAGAGAAGGCTCGTGCGACGCCTTGCCGCGCGGACGGGCAGGCGTGTCCGGTCTCGCACGGGCGGTCGCTGGCGGGCGAAAACGAGCCGGCGTTCGCGGAGTTCACCACGGTGTCGCACTTCACCTTCGGTGTGGGCGATGACAGGTCGCTGCGCCTGTGGTCTCCTCGTGTCCCTCGCCTGGAGGATTGCGCCGTGAACCGACTCGCCGGGATCGCCCTCGGTCTTCTCCTCGCGTGTGGCGCCGAGCTCTCGACGCCCGCGTCCAACCCGGATCCCGGGACCGATCCCGGCACGGGCCCGGGCACCGGGTCGGGCGCCTGCGGGTCCGGCGCCCCGGCGGCCGGCGTGACAAACGGGTCCCTCGATGTGGCGGGCGTCCGGCGCACGTTCGTGCTGGTGCTCCCGACCGCGGAGGCCGGCGAGCCGCTCCCGGTGTACTTCGTCTTCCACGGCGCAGGCGGGACAGGGCAGGAATTCAGGAACTGGATGAGGTTCGAGAGCAACGCCACGCGTCCGGGGATCTTCGTCTATCCGGACGGGCTCGCCGACTCCGGCGGGAGCACCGGCTGGCCCAACACCGGCGGGCGCGACGTGGCCTTCTTCGACGCGCTGCTGGCGCACGTGAAGACGCGGGCGTGCGTGGACGAGCAGCGCGTGTTCGCGACGGGGTTCAGCTACGGCGGCTACATGAGCAACACCCTCGGCTGCGCGCGGGCGGGCGTCGTGCGCGCCATCGCGCCGCTCTCCGGCGGGCTATTCTCGTCGAGGAGCTGCACCCGGGTGCCCGCCGCGGTCTGGATCTCTCACGGGACCACCGACGACCCCGTCCCGCTCACGCAGGGGGAGGCGGCGAGGAACTACTGGACCAGCGTGAACGGCTGCGGGTCGGGGACGTCGGCGGTCGAGCCGGCCCCGTGCCGATCGTACCAGGGCTGCGCCGCGGGCAACCCCGTCGTCTGGTGCCAGTTCGACGGCGGCCACGAGGTGCCGAGCTGGGTCTACAAGGGCGTGATGGGGTTCTTCGAGGCGCTGCGGTGAGCAGCGGAGCTGAGCCCTTCACCGCTCGTGCGGCGAGAATCGCTCGGGCTTCGCCCTCGCCCCGTCGGCGGGCAGAGCCCGCCTCCTCCGCTGGCTCAGCACGAGCGGACGAGGAAGAAGACCGCTCGCCCTGAGCTTGTCGAAGGGCGAGCGGGTATCGTCGGTCAGCTCTCGAGCGTCGCCTTGACCGAGAGCTCGACGTTGCCCTTGAGCGCCTGCGAGATCGGGCAGCCGTCCTTCGCGCCCTCGGCCGCGGTCTGGAAGGCCTCGGCGCTCACGCCGGGGACCTTGCCCTTCACCTCGAGCGCGGACGACTTCACCTTCCACCCGCCGCCCACCTGGTCGAAGGTGACCGCGCAGGTCACCTCGAGCCGCTCCGGCGGCGTGCCCGCCTTCCCGAGGCCGGCGGAGAGCGCCATCGAGAAGCAGCTCGCGTGCGCCGCGGCCAGGAGCTCCTCCGGGCTCGTCTTGCCGTCCGAGCTCTCGGTGCGGGCCGCCCAGCTCACGGGAGCTTCCTTGAAGAGATTGCTGCTCTCCGCCGTCGTGACGCCCTTGCCCTTCACCAGATCGCCAGTCCAGACCGCTCGCGCTCGTCGGATCGCAGCCACGTGAGACCTCCTGGGTAGGTAGTTGAGGCCCCGGATATGTGTGAAGGCGGCTCCGCCGGCTCGTCCCCGGCGGGGCGTCTTCACTTTGCGCGGAAGGACCGCCGCTCGAGACCGGCCGCACGCCGTCGAACCGCGGCCTCGGGTGACGACCGACGGTGAACGAGGCCGTACGTCGCTCGCGCGCGGGGCACCGGAGGGTGGCGTCGCGCATGACGCCCCGCCGGAGCCGGGTTCCTCCCGTTCTCACCCGCACCGGGCATGAATACCGTTGGGCCGTTGGCACCTCGACGGGTCCACTCCCGCGAGGCGCCCAGGAGCCCATGTCCCACCGGAACCTCGAACCCACCCGCCAACCCGCCCGCTCGACCGGAGCGGAGGACCGCGCGCGCAGCCGCTGGGCGACTGCGGCCGGGCTCCCCCCCGCGACCGACGGCGCGCCGGGGCTCGAGGCGGTGTTCGAGGGGGTGGAGGAGCCGATCGTCGTGTTCGACGCGGAAGGGCGGCCCGCGCGCGCCAACGCGGCCGCGCGCGAGGTGCTCGGGGCGGATCCGGTCGCGCTCGGCGCCGTGGGCTTCGCGGATCACCTGATCCGCGCGCGGAAGGTCCGGCGGCGCCGAGCGCGACCGGATGCGCCGCTCCGCGCCGACGAGCTCCCGGAGCGGCGCGCGCTGCGGGGCGAGCGGGTGCGCGACTGGATCGTCGAGCTCACCGACGCCGCGGGGGGCGTGCGCGCGATGTCGGTGAACGCGGGCCCGCTCCGCGCCCAGGGCCGCATCACCGGCGCGGTCGTGACCTGGCACGAGGTGACGAGCCGCGTCGCCGCCCAGGAGTCGCTCGACCGCAGCGAGGCGCTGTACCGCGGGGTCGCCGCCGGCATCCCGGGCGCGGCGCTCTGCGTCGTCGATCGCGACCTGCGCTACCTCGTCGCGGAGGGGGAGCTCCTCACCGCGATCGGTTTCGACCGCGCGCTCGAGGGGCGAGAGGTGGTCGACGTGCTCCCGGGCGAGGTCGGCGCGTGCACCGCGGCCCTGTTCCGCCGCGCGCTCGCCGGCGAGACCGTCCCGTTCGAGTCCGTGTGGAACGGGCGCACGCTCCTGACCCACTTCGGCCCGCTGCGCGGACCGCAGGGGGTCGACGCGGCGATGTCGCTGACCATCGACATCACCGAGCGGAAGGAGGCCGAGAACGCGCTCCGCGCGAGCGAGGAGCGCGCCCGCGCCCTGGAGGCCGCGCGCAAGGAGGAGGTCGAGCGCGAGGCCGTCCTGCGCCGCGCCGCCGAGTCGGCGGTCCGGGCCAAGGACGAGTTCCTGGCGATGCTCGGGCACGAGCTCCGCAACCCGCTCGCGCCCATCCTCACGGCGGTCCAGATCCTCGCGCAGCGCGGCGGCGAGGGCTCCGCCCGCGAGCTCGCGGCGATCGAGCGCCAGGCGCGTCACATGACCCGGCTCGTCGACGACCTGCTCGACGTCTCCCGGATCATGCGCGGCAAGGTGAAGCTGGAGCGGACCGCGCTCGACCTGCGCGAGGTCCTCGTCCGGTCGATCGAGGTGGCGAGCCCGCTCCTGGAGGAGCGCGCCCACGCGCTGGAGCTCTCGATCCCCGACGGCCTCGTCCTCGAGGGGGACGAGGAGCGCCTCGTGCAGGTGTTCTCGAACCTCCTCACGAACGCGGCGAAGTACACGCCGGCGGGCGGGCGGATCTCGATCCGCGCGGAGCGGATGGGGGCCGCGGTGCGGGTGCGCGTCGCGGATCGCGGGATCGGCATCGCGCCCGAGCTCCTCCCGCGCGTCTTCGACCTGTTCGTCCAGGGCGACCGCCGGCTGGATCGGGCACAGGGCGGGCTCGGGCTCGGCCTGGCGCTCGTGAAGGCGCTCACGGTCGCGCACGGCGGCCGCGTCGAGGCGCGGAGCGCGGGGCCGGGGCAGGGGAGCGAGTTCGTGGTGGAGCTGCCCCTCGGGCCGGCGCACGCGAGCCCGGGCCTCGGCGCCGCGGGCGCGGAGCCCACGG
>JAEYOU010000093.1 GCA_023411405.1 Pseudomonadota bacterium
GGTCTGCAACGCGCGGCTCCGGGGCGCCGCGCTGCGCCGGATCTGCGCGCCCGACGAGGCCGGCCGGAAGCTGCTCGCCGACGCGGTGGCGCGGCTCGGGCTCTCCGCGCGCGCGCACGACAAGGTCCTCCGGGTGGCGCGGACCATCGCCGACCTGGAGGGGCGCGAGGGGGTGGGGGCGGCGCAGGTGGCGGAGGCGATCCAGTACCGGGCCCTCGACCGGCCCATTCTCTAGAGAGGGAGGCACGTCCGATGAGCAGGCTCGAGAAGCTGAAGGCGGCGGCGCTGGCGGTGGCGGGCATCGAGAAGCAGTGGGGGAAGGGCTCGATCATGCGGCTCGGGGAGAACGCCGCGGTCGACGCCATCCCGGTCGTGTCGAGCGGCTCGATCGGCCTCGACGTCGCGCTGGGGGTGAACGGCCTCCCGCGCGGGCGGATCGTCGAGATCTTCGGGCCGGAGTCGTCGGGCAAGACGACCCTCGCCCTGCACGCGATCGCCGAGGTGCAGCGCGGCGGCGGCATCGCCGCGTTCATCGACGCCGAGCACGCGCTCGACGTGACCTACGCGCGCAAGCTCGGCGTGAGCCTGCCGGACCTGCTCGTCTCGCAGCCGGACACGGGCGAGCAGGCGCTGGAGATCACCGAGCAGCTCGTCCGCTCGGGGGCGATCGATCTCGTCGTCGTGGACTCGGTGGCCGCGCTCGTGCCCAAGGCGGAGATCGAGGGCGAGATGGGCGACGCGCACATGGGCATCCAGGCCCGGCTCATGAGCCAGGCGATGCGCAAGCTCACGTCGTTCGTGTCGCGCAACCAGTGCCTCGTCATCTTCATCAACCAGATCCGGATGAAGATCGGCGTCGTCTTCGGGAACCCGGAGACCACCACGGGGGGCAACGCCCTCAAGTTCTATGCCTCGGTGCGGCTCGACATCCGCCGCACGGGGGCGGTGAAGGACGGCGAGGCGGTGGTCGGCAACCGCACCCGCGTCAAGGTGGTGAAGAACAAGGTCGCGCCGCCGTTCCGGGAGGCGGAGTTCGACATCCGCTACGGCGTCGGGGTGGACCGGTTCGGCGAGGCGGTGGACCTCGGCGTCGATCGTGGGCTCGTCGAGAAGTCCGGGGCCTACTTCTCGCTCGGGGGCGAGCGGATCGGCCAGGGCCGCGAGCGCGCCATCGAGTGGCTGCGCGGAAATCCCGAGGCGTTCGGGCGGCTCGTCGAGGCGATCCGGTCCGGCGCGACCTCGGCGACACCCGCGGCCACGCCTGCGGCCGACGTGGCCTGACGAACGAGAGACCGCGGTCGCTGCGCGACCCGGAGTCGAGCTCGCTGCAGCCAGGTACCCGAGCGGGGCAGCGGCGCCATCGCGCCGCAGCCGAAAGCCGCAGGCCCGGGAAGACGTCGGCGTCGCTTGCCGGAAGTCAGTCCGCGCTGGTACGTTCGGCGCGTTCCACGCCCGGTCGTTTTGGCCCCCGAGTCCTCCGGAGAGTGCGTCATGGACCTGCCCAACGGTTCGAGCGGACCGCGTCCGCCTGGCGGGCTCCCCGAGCAGACGCAGGCGCTCGCGTCAGCGCAGCCTCCTGCTGTTGCGAAGCCTCCCGCCGTGCCGGCGCCGCCGCCGGCAGCGCCGCCAGGCGGAGGGACGCAGGTGCTGTCGCAGCTGCCACTCGCCGCACCGCCACGCGAGGGGACGCAGGTGCTCTCGCAGTCGCCGGCCGCGCCGCCACACGAAGGGACGCAGGTGCTGTCGCAGTCGCCGTCCGCCGCGCCCCCGCGCGAGGGGACGCAGGTGCTCTCGCAGTCGCCTCGGCGCGGCGCGCCGGCCGGGATGGGGATCCACGCGCTCTCCACCGATCCGCACACGCAGGTGATCGACCCGTCGGCGCCGCCCACCCCCTCGCCGACGCCGGCGCGGGTCGGCCCGGAGGCGATGACGCCCCTCGACATCCCCGAGGAGCACGTGCCCGGCGAGCTCGGGCCCGGGGAGCGGGTGCGGCAGTACGAGCTCATCCGGCGGCTCGGGCGCGGCGGCATGGGGGAGGTCTTCCTCGCCCGCGACACGAAGCTCGGCCGTCGCGTCGCGATCAAGTTCCTCCGCACGCAGAACCCCGCGCTCGTCGAGCGGTTCGTCGTGGAGGCGCGCGCCACGGCGCGGTGCAGCCACGAGAACATCGTCACGCTGTTCGAGGCCGACACGCACCAGGGCCGGCCGTACATGGTCCTCGAGTACCTGCAGGGCCGCACGCTCGCCGAGCTCGTCGGCGGGAAGGCGGTGCCGCCGGGCCGCGCGGTCGAGCTCATGAGCCCGGTGCTGCGGGCCCTCGCGTACGCGCACGCCGAGGGCATCGTCCACCGCGACCTCAAGCCCGAGAACGTGATGCTGACGAGCGCGGGCGTCCTGAAGGTGCTCGACTTCGGGATCGCCAAGGTCCAGGAGGAGCAGCGCGCCACCCCCGCCGAGCTCCTGGGCCGGGCCGCCGCCGCGGTGCCGCTGTCCGGCGCGCGCGCGCGGCCGGGGCCGGGGAGCAGCAGCGACACCCCCCTCACCGAGCACGGGGTGATGGTCGGGACGATGCTCTACATGTCGCCCGAGCAGTGGACCGCCGAGGCGATCGATCACCGCTCCGACATCTGGACGGTCGGGATCATGCTGTATCAGCTCCTGGCCGGTCGCCACCCGCTGGAGGGCCTCGACCAGCGCCGCCTCGGCCGCGCCGTGGTCGGTCCGGAGCCGATGCCGAGCCTCCGGCGCGCCGCGCCGGGCGTGCCGTCCCGGCTCGCCGACGCCGTCGACGCGTGCCTGGCGAAGGATCCGGCCCAGCGCCCGCCCGAGGCGCTCCGGGTGCTCGAGCTGCTCGCACCGTTCCTGCCCGGGCGGCAGCAACGCGAGCTCGCGGCCGACGAGAGCCCGTACGCCGGGCTGGGCGCGTTCCAGGAGTCCAACTCCGATCTCTTCTTCGGCCGGGCCCACGAGGTCGCCGCCCTCGTGCACCGCCTCCGCGACGAGCCCATCGTGGGAGTCGTCGGCCCGTCGGGCGTGGGCAAGTCGTCCTTCGTGCGGGCCGGCGTCATCCCGGCGCTGAAGCGCTCGGGGGAGAGCTGGGAGGCCGTCGTGGTCCGCCCCGGGCGCGACCCGCTGGCGGCCCTGGCGAGCGCCCTCGCGCCGATGGCGGCGAAGGCGGGCCTCGGATCGGTGGACGACGAGCTGCGCCAGACGCGCGAGCTCCAGGCGCGTCTCGCGTCGGAGCCCGGGTGGGCCGGCTCGATGCTGCGCGCCTACGCCCGCCAGCGAGGGCGCCGAGTGATGGTCTTCGTCGACCAGCTCGAGGAGCTCTTCACGATCGCGCCGGAGGGCGATCGGAGCGCGTTCAGCGCCTGCCTTGCGGGCGTGGCCGACGACGCCGCCTCGCCGGTGCGCGTCGTGATGTCCGTCCGCTCCGACTTCCTCGACCGCCTGTACGAGGACGCGCGCCTCGCCGAGGCGAGGCCCGGCCTGTTCTTCCTCGCCACGCCGGGGGACGAGGCGCTCCGCGACGCGCTCGCGCTCCCCGCCGAGGTGGCCGGGTACCGGTTCGAGAGCCCGGCGATGCTGGACGAGATGGTCCGCGACCTGCGGTCCACCGACGGCGCGCTCTCGCTGCTCCAGTTCGCCGCCACCCAGCTCTGGGAGGCGCGCAACCCCGTGCACAAGGTCCTGACGCGGGCGGCCTACGACGCCATCGGCGGGATCGCGGGCGCGCTGGCGCGGTACGCGGACCGGGTGCTGGCCGAGCTCTCGTCGGAGGGGCGCCGCGCCGCGCGGGAGCTGTTCCTGCGCCTCGTCACGCACGAGCGCACGCGCGCCATCGTCTCGCTCGAGGAGCTGCAGGAGCACTTCCAGGATCGCTCCGCGTTCGACCGGCTGGTGGATCAGCTCGTGCAGTCGCGCCTCCTCGTGGCCCAGAAGAGCGAGCGGGGGACCACGATCGAGATCGTCCACGAGTCGCTCATCCGGAGCTGGCCCGCGCTCCGCCGGTGGCTGGACGAGAGCGGCGAGGACGCGTCGTTCCTCGAGCAGCTCCGCGCCGGCGCGCGGCAGTGGGACTCGGGCGGCCGGCGGCGCGGCCTCCTCTGGCGGGGCGAGACGGCGGACGAGGCGGGCCGGTTCCAGCGGCGGTACCGCGGGCAGCTCCCGGCGACGCAGCAGGCGTTCCTCGACGCCGTGGTGGCGCAGGCGACCCGGTCGGCGCGGCTGCGGCGCACGCTCATCGGCGGCGGGAT